>JAURXS010000214.1 GCA_030654305.1 bacterium
ACCAGCGAGACCAGGACGATGGCCGTGGCCGCCAGCACGATGGCCGGCCCGGTGGGCGTGCGCGCCGTCAGGCTGCTGGCGACGGCGCCGCCGACGCCGGCCGCCGCGCCGAAGAGCGCGGCCAGCGCGGCCATCGGCGCCAGGCGGTCGGTCCACTGTCGGGCGGCGGCGGCCGGCGCCACCAGCATCGCGCTCATCAGCACCACGCCGACGGCCTGCAGGCCCGCGACGACCGCCGCCACCAGCAGGCCCGTCAGCAGGATGTCCAGGCGCCGCACCGGCAGGCCGAGCAGCGCGGCGTAGGCCGGGTCGAAGCTCAGCAGCTTGAACTCCTTCCACAGCAGGACCAGCACCAGGACGGCGCCGCCGCCCAGCACCGCCATCGTCGCGACATCGGCGGTCAGCAGCGTCGCCGCCTGCCCGAACAGGAAGCGGTCCAGGCCGGCCTGCGAGGCGTCGGGGCGGCGCTGGATCCAGGTCAGCAGCATCAACCCCACGCCGAAGAACACCGACAGCACCAGGCCCAGCGCGCTGTCGGCCGGCACCCGCGAGGAGCGCACGATCCCCGTCACGCAGAGCGCGCCCAGCCATCCGGTGGCCGCGGCGCCCGCCACCAGCGCCGCCGGTTCCTTGCTGCCGGTCAGCAGGAAGACCAGGGCGATGCCGGGCAGGGCCGCGTGGCTGACCGCATCGCCGAGCAGGCTCTGGCGCCGCAGCTGCGCGAAGACGCCCAGCACGCCGGCGGTCGCGCCGATCACCGCGGCGCCCGCCGCGACGGTGCGCAGCGTGTAGTCGCTCCAGAAGACGGCGACGGCGTCCCAGCTCACGGCCGGATCCTGCCGAAGTGGGAGGTGGCCGGGTCGTCGCGCCCGCCGGGGGCCGGCGTGGGGTCGGCCTTGCGTTCGAGGAAGCCCACGCGCCCGCCGTAGGCCAGGCGCAGGTTCTCCTCGGTGAAGACCTCGGCGACCGGTCCCGAGGCGATGCGCCGCACGTTCAGCAGCGTCACCCAGTCGAAGTAGTCGGGCACCGTCTGCAGGTCGTGGTGGACCACCACCACGGTGCGGCCGCGGGCGCGCAGGTCCTTCAGCAGGTCGACGATCGCGCGCTCGGTCACGGCGTCGACGCCCTGGAAGGGCTCGTCCATGAAGGTGACGTCGGTGTCCTGGACCAGCGCCCGCGCCAGGAACACGCGCTGCTGCTGGCCGCCGGAGAGTTGGCTGATCTGGCGGTCGGCGAGGGAGGCCATGCCGACGCGCTCCAGCGCGGAAAGCGCGGCCTCGCGCTCGCGGCGGCCGGGCCGGCGCACCCAGCCCAGCCGGCGGTACGTGCCCATGGTCACCACGTCGAGCGCCGAGGTGGGGAAGTCCCAGTCGACGCTGCCGCGCTGCGGCACGTAGCCGACGCGGTCGCGGGCCCGCGCCAGCGGCTCGCCGTGGATGAGCACCTGGCCGGCGGCCGCCGGCACCAGGCCGAGGATCGCCTTCAGCAGCGTGCTCTTGCCCGCGCCGTTGGGGCCGACCACGGCCAGCAGCAGGCCGGGCGGCACTTCGAGGTCGACGTCCCACAGGACGGGTTTGTCGCGGTAGGCGACCGTCAGGTCGTGCACGGCGACGGCGAGGCCGGCGCCGGTGTGCGGCGCGGCCGGGGCGGGACGGGTATCGGGGTGCGTCACGGGGTCTCCTTCGCGCCGCCGAGCGCCTCGACGATGGTCGTCACGTTGGTGCGGACCATCCCGACGTACGTGGCGGCAGGGCCGCCGGGATCGCCGAGCGCGTCCGAGTAGAGCGAACCGCCGATGCGCACCTCGTGGCCGCGGGAGCGCACGGCCGCCTGCAGCGCCTCGACGGTGCGCGGCGGGACCGAGGATTCCACGAACACGGCGGGCACGCGCCGGTCGGCCAGGAAGGCGGCCAGGTCCTGCACGTCGCGCGTGCCGGCTTCGGTCGCGGTGCTGATGCCCTGCAGGGCGCGCACCTCGAGCCCGTAGGCGCGGCCGAAATAGCCGAAGGCGTCGTGGGCCGTGGCCAGCACCCGCGCCGGCTCCGGCACCGTCGCGGTGCGGCGGCGCACCCAGGCGTCCAGCGAGTCCAGTTCGGCCCGGTAGGCGTCGAGGTTGCGCCGGTATTCCGCCGCGCCGGCGGGGTCGGCGGCGGCGAGCGCCTCGCCCACGGCCACGACCGCGTCGCGCCACAGCCGCACGTCGAACCAGATGTGCGGGTCGTGGGCGCCCGAGAAGCCGGGCACCGCGCGCAGGTCGCCGGGGGCGACGGCCGAGGCGACGTCGCGCGTCGGCCGGTCCGCGCCGAGGTGACCGAGCACCTCGCCCATCCTGGCCTCCAGGTGCAGCCCGTTGTACAGGACGAGGTCGGCTTCCTGGAGCCGGCGCACGTCGCCCTCGCTGGCCTTGTAGAGATGGGGGTCCACGCCGGGGCCCATCAGGCCGACCACGCGCACGCGCCCGGCGCCGATCCTGGCGGCGGCGTCGGCCACCATGCCGGTGGTGGCGACGACGCGCAGGGGCCCGTCCCGGCGGCGCTCGCCGGCGTCGCCGCAGCCGGTCGCGCCGACCGCCAGTGCGGCGAGCGAGACGGCCAGCAGGAAGTTGGCGGCGGCGCCGCCGCGGCGGGGCTTGCGGGTGGCGGTCGGGGTCATGTCGGCTCCTCCGTCGCGCACGGCAACGCCGGGTAGCGGGCGGGAATGGGTGATCCGTGGGGGTCGCGTTCGGGATGTCCCAGCAGCTGGTCGATGCGGTCTTCCATGTCCTCGGACAGGACGTGCTCCCAGCGCTCGGCCTCGTCGTGGACGCTTTCGCGGGGCACGTCCATGACCCGCACCAGGAAGGACTCGATCAGGCGGTGGCGCCGCACCACGCGCAGGGCCGTGCGGCGGCCGTCCTCGGTCAGGACCACGCCCCGGTACGGGGTGTGGTCGACCAGCCCGAGGCCGGACAGGCGCTTGATCATGCCGGTGGCCGAGGCGGGGGCGACGGCCAGGCGGCGCGCGATCCCGCTGGTCGTGGCCCGGCCCTGGTCGGCCTCGAGGTCCCAGATGGTCTTGAGGTAGTTCTCGGCGGATTCGGTGTGCTTCATCCGGACCTCTCGAGGGGCGCGGGGTCGCTTCCGAGACACGGTTTAGTGCAGCCTAAATTCCGGGACAGGATAGCATGGAGCCGCGCAACGGCAAGGGAAACTGGCATCCTCGCCGCCCGTGATGTATTTTCAGCCGGGTGTGTCGACCGCGGGCTGTCCCCGGCGACCGGCGATGCCGTCGTGCCCCACGCGTACGTGAACGACCCAAGGGAGACCTTCGATGAACAGAGCCGCCCTGTGCCGCAGCGGGCTTGTGGTCCTGGCCCTCGGCCTGATCGTCCTGGCGGGATGCGACGATGAGACAACGTCCGGACTGACCGGCAACGGTTCCATCGGCGTCTACCCGCTCCCGTCGACGACGTCCTTCCCCTGGCACCTGGCCGGCCCCGACGGCTACGAGCACGAGGGTTCCGGCGACGAGCTGCTCGAAGACATGGCGGTCGGTTCCTACACCCTCACCTGGCAGGGTGTCACCGGCTGGGTCACACCTTCGCCCGCCGAGGTGATCAGGACCGTGGTCGGCGGCGGCCTCACGACCTTCACCACGACCTACCGCACCACCGGCGGCGAGATCCTGCCGGGGCAGATCGACATCAACCCGCTGCCGGACGACCAGGGCTTCGGCTTCCCCTGGACCATCACGGGTCCCGACGAGTTCAGCGCCTCGGGCACGGGCTTCGTGCGCTACGAGAACATGGATCCCGGCGACTACATCGTGACCTGGGGCGACGTGGACGATTGGACCACGCCGACGCCGAGCGTCGTCACCTTGACGCTGCTGGAGGGCGACGGGCTCTCCTTCACCGCGACCTGGACCTCGATCGAGGGATCGATCATCACCTTCCACCCGGTCTCGCCGGGCACCTTCCTCATGGGCAGCCCCCGCGGCGAGGTGGGCAGCGACGGCTACGAGTGGCCCCAGCACCGCGTCACGCTGACGCGGCCCTTCTTGATGTCGAAGACGGAGATCACCTGGGACCAGTACGAGCGGCTGATGGGCAACAACCCGAGCTACTACGACGACGTCTGCACCACCTGCTCGTCCGACTACCCCATGGAATCGGTGAGCTGGCTGCAGGCGGTCGCGTTCTGCAACGCGCTCTCGGTGGCGGAACAGCTGACGCCGGCCTACACCGTGGCCGGTTCGACGGTGACGTGGGACCAGGGCGCCGACGGCTACCGGCTGCCGACCGAAGCCGAATGGGAGTACGCCTGCCGCGCCGGCACGATCACGGCGCTCTACAGCGGCGACCTGACCTCGTCCGCGGCGAGCTGCTACAACGACCCGAACCTCGATCTGATCGGGTGGTACTGCAACAACAGCTCCTCCCACAGCCGGCCCGTCGGCGACAAGCCGGCCAACGAGTGGCTCTTCGAGGACATGAGCGGCAACGTGTGGGAATGGGTCTGGGACTTCAGCCGCAACTACGACAGCGTGTCGCTGCAGCTCGGGGATTTCACGTTCCTCGACGGCAGCGTCCAGCAGCGCGGCACGGTGACCGTCATGGAGGCCGAGGACGGCTTCGGCACGGACAAGGTCTTCCGCCTCGACGAGATCGGCGCGACCTTCGGCGTCTCCAACCTCGGCGTCACCACGTCGCAGGTCAGCTTCCGCTACGCCGACTTCGACAGCGTCACCAACTTCAAGGTCAACGGCCAGACGCTCTACCGGGGGATGTTCTCCGAGCTGCCGGCGACCGTCGCGCCGGGCGTCACCGCGACGGTGACCGCCGAGCCCGTCACGATCGAGGCCTACGGCGACGGCGTGGCCGGGACGATCACGCTGACCGGCGCGGTGACGAGCGTGCTCGTCGGCGGCCAGCTCCTGATGATCGACGACTTCAGCGTCATCGAGGTCGGGACCTCCCAGTTCGCGCGGGACCGGCTGGTGGACTTCGACCTCTTCGTGCGCGGGCAGGTCTACCGCCCGAACCCCGGCGGCATCCCGACCCTGGTGTCCCTGGGCTGCACGATCACCGACCCCATCGGCCGCAACACCGGCAGCGTCCACATGCTGCGCGGTGGCTCCTTCTTCAGCAGTCCCGGCGACTGCCGCTCCGCGTCGCGGTCGGAACCGAACCTCTCCAGCCGCTACGCCGGCTTCCGGGTGGCCCGCTACAACGACTGACGCCCGGAGCTTCGAGACGAACGGGTCCTCGACACGACCGGGAGCTTCCCCCACGGGGGAAGCTCCCGGTTCGCGTTCGGGGGACTTCAGCGGGGGTCGGCCCCATCGGGCCGGTTCGCCTCGGCGACCGCGTGCGCGAGGGCGGCGGCCTTGTCCAGCGTCTCCTGCCACTCGTCTGCCGGGTCGCTGTCGGCGGTCACCGCGCCGCCGACCCCGCACACGGCGCGGCCGCCGCGCACCACCAGCGTGCGGATGACGATGTTGAGGTCCATGGCGCCCGCGTCGTCGAGCCAGCCCAGCGAGCCGGCGTAGACGCCGCGCGACCACGGTTCCAACTCGTCGATCATCTTCATGGCCTCGATCTTGGGCGCCCCGGTCATCGAGCCGCCCGGGAAGCAGGCGCGCACGGCGTCGATCGCGTCCAGACCCTCGCGCAGGCGGCCGCGCACGGTCGAAACCATCTGCCACACCCACCCGCAGCGCTCGACAGCCATCAGTTCGGGCACCTCGATGCTCCCCGTCTCGCAGACGCGTCCCAGGTCGCTGCGCGCCAGGTCCACGATCATGAGGTTCTCGGCGCGGTCCTTGGGCGAGGCGGCCAGCTCGTCGCGCAACGCGGCGTCTTCGTAGGGTTCGGGGCTGCTGGGACGGGTGCCCTTGATCGGGCGCGTCTCGAGCCGGCGGTCGCGGTCGAGGCTCAGGAAGCGCTCGGGCGAGGCGCAGAGCACGGCGACGTCGCCGCGGGTCAGCCAGGCGCCGAAGGGCGGCGCGTTGACGGA
>JAURXS010000215.1 GCA_030654305.1 bacterium
ATGAACATGCGCGCCTCCATACAAATAAAACGGCCCGCTCAGCTATGGCGCCAAAGCGGGCTTCCTCTCGCTTTAGCTGGATTTGTATAGCGCCCGCAAGCTGAACTCAAATCGGCGCTGTTCCGTCCCATGATACGACTCTCGCCGGAGATGTCAAGAGCATCGCCGGCAAGCTTTCGCCGCGTCGCGCGGAAGCGGCGGCCGCGGCCGCTACTTCACAAGCGTCATGCGGGTCCACGCCGAGCGGCCGGCGGACCGCGCGCAGCACGAGTAGATGCCCGCAGGCAGAACGCGGCCGAGATCGTCGCGGCCCTCCCAGACCACCTCGTGGCGGCCGGCCGCGTACCACCCCGCGGCCAGTTCGCGCACGCTGCTGCCGGCCAGGTCGTAGACGGTCAGGCGCACCGGGCCCGCCTCGCGCAGCGAGAAGACAACGGTCGTGCGGGGGTTGAACGGGTTCGGGTGGTTGCCGAGCAGCCGCAGGTCCGCGGCGGCGGGCTGCGCGTTGCCGGCGCCGACCACGAAGCTAGGGGCCGAGGCGAGATCGCCGCGACCGGCATTGTAGGTAGCGATGATGTTGATGTGGACATCCTGGCGCGCGTACCCGCCAGCCGGATCGTAGCCGTAGATGTCGTCGTCCACCTGGACGTCATAGACGAAGAGACGCTCGCCGCCTGCCGACGCAGGCGCCCAGGCCAGGCCGGCGGCCCCGACGTCGATGCCGTCCGGGCCGGGCACCATGTCCCGGTTCAGCAGGGTCAGCTCGCCGGTCGCAGCGTCGAGCCGGTAGAGTTCGTTCCAGTACGCGAACACCAGGTCGCCCGAGCCGGTTTCGGTCAGGTCGCACAAGTCCGTCACGTCATACGGCTCTCCGTCCAGCAGCAGCGCGGTCCCCGGGCCGACCGCCAGGCCCGTCTGGAGATCGATGGTGAGCAGATCGTCCGCCGTCGCATCGAGCGCCAGGCAGAGCCCCCCCGCGGTGATCGCGGCGCCCCGGATATCCCGTCCCTCCAGGAAGGGACCGATGATGGTCGCAGAAGCATCTGCCATGGAGATCGAGAGCAGGCGCGAGCCGGCCGCACCGCCGGCGATCTCGAATCCGAAAAGTTGCTGCGCGGCGTTCACCGTGAGACCGTCGACATCGATGGCCGTGCCCGCCCGATTCACCACGCCGACGATCGTCAGCTGCCCTCCGTCCTCCGGGAAGTGGAACAGGGTCGAAGGGGGGCCGCTGACCGGGTCGTGGGACTTGACGCCCCAGATCTCGGCGCCGCCCGTTGCCGCGTTCAGCGTGATCAGCGCAACGAAAACCCAGGCGATGCAAGCCACCTTCATGACGCCCCCCTGCAAACATCCGAATTCGCATGAGATCAACGTATTGTTTAGATGATAGCAGATCGGCGATGGCGTTTCCACGGGGGATCTCCGCGAGCATGGCGATGATGATATCCATTTTCCATGCTGGCTGCGGCCGGCGCCCTTGCGCGCTGCCACATCGGAGTGCCACACTTCAGTCGGCGATCGCACGGAAGGACGGCCCGGTGCACGACGACCACATCCGACACAGCCTCGGCGAACGCGTCAAGGAGCTCACGGCCCTGCATCGCACGGCCCGCTGCCTGCAGGACGCCGAGCGGCCGCTCGACGACCTCATGGCCGAGGTCCTGGCGATCCTACCCGAGGCTTGGCAGTACCCGACGATCACGGCCGCCCGTCTGCGGACCCTGGGCCGCGAGTGGGCCACCACCGGTTTCCGCGATACCCCGTGGCTCCAGCGCGCCGCCTTCACGGCCCGCGACGCGCGCGACGGCGGCGAGATCGCCGGCATGCTCGAGGTCTGCTACCTGGAGCCCCGCCCGGCCGCGGACGAGGGCCCCTTCCTGCGCGAGGAGCGGGACCTGATCGACTCTCTGGCGGACATGCTGCGCCTGCACGTGCAGCACGAGCTGGCCGACGAGGCGCTCCGCGACGCGCGCGACGGCCTCGAGCGCCAGGTGCACGAGCGCACGGCGCAGCTCGAGGCCAGCAACGCCGCCCTGAAGGCGGAGATCGAGGAGCACCGACGGGCCCGCCGCGAGATCGAACTCCACCAGCGCCAACTGCGGCGGCTCGCCTCGGAACTCTCGCTGGCCGAGGCCCGCGAGCGCCGGGCGATCGCCGCCGACCTGCACGACCACCTCGGCCAGGCCCTGGCCTTCGTGAAGCTCCGCCTGGGCGAATTCGCCGGCGACGCCGTGTTCTGCGGCTTCGAGCAGAGCCTGCAGGAGCTGGAGACGCTCATCGACCAGGCCATCCGCTACACCCGCACGCTGACCTGCGAGCTCAGCCCCCCCGTCCTGCACGAGCTGGGCCTGGGCCCCGCCCTGGAGTGGCTGGGCGAACAGGCGCAGGCGCGCCACCGGATCCGTGTCGACGTGCGCGTCGCGCGCGACGCCCAAGCGCCGGGAACGGACCTGGCCGTCATGCTCTTCCAGTGCGCCCGCGAGCTGGTGGCCAACGCCGTGCGCCACGGCCGGCCGCGGCGTGTGCGGATCGACCTTCGCCGCGAGGGCGACGACCTGCGCCTGGAGGTGTCCGACGACGGCGCCGGCTGCGATCCCGCGCGCCTGGTCGAGGCGGTCCCCGCGGACGGTCCTGGCGGCTTCGGGCTGTTCAGCATCCGCGAGAGGCTGCGCCACCTCGGCGGCGGCCTGGAGGCCGAGTCGGCGCCCGGCCGCGGGGCGACGATCGTCCTGCGCGCCCCCCTGACACCGACGGAGGTCCGGCCATGACCCTGCGCGTCGTGCTGGTGGACGACCACCGGATGTTCCGCGAGGCGCTGCGCCCCCTGTTGGCGCAGACACCCGGGTTCGAGATCGCGGGCGAGGCCGGCGACGGGCAGGAAGCCGTCGAACTCTGCGCCCGGCTGGCCCCGGACGTCGTGATCATGGACGTCTCGATGCCCGGCCTCAACGGCCTCGAGGCGACCCGACGCATCCTCGCGGACCGGCCGCGGACGCGCGTGGTCGTGCTCTCGATGCACGCCGACCGCCGCTTCGTGGCCGAGACGCTGCGCGCGGGCGCCGCCGCCTACGTGCTCAAGGACGCCGGCTTCGCCGAGCTCGTCCGGGCCCTGCAGGCCGTGGCCGAGGGCCGCACCTACCTCTCGGAGCCGGTCCGCCAGCTCGTCGTGCAGGAGTACGTGGCCGGCCTGCAGCGCGAGGACCGTTCGGCCTTCTCCCTGCTCAGCGCCCGCGAGCGGGAGGTCCTGCAACTGGTCGCAGAGGGGGCCTCCACGAAGGAGATCGGCGACCGGCTCTCGGTCAGCGTCAAGACGATCGAGACCCACCGCCGCCAGATCATGGAGAAGCTCGACCTGCACAGCGTGGCCGAGCTCACCAAGTACGCGATACGCGAGGGATTGACTCCGCTCGACTGAGCCCGCGGTAAGGGATTTCCACCCCGGAATTCAGGTTCGCCGCCATTGAGGGCCCCCGCGCCGCGCCGCACCCTTGCGGCACGGCGTGCGGAGCCCTTCCGCGCGCCCGCGGGGCCCAACGCGGGAGGATCGCGATGTCGGCGTTCGATTCCGGCCACACCGGCTTCATGCTGGTCGCCACCAGCCTGGTCATGCTCATGACGCCGGGCCTGGCCTTCTTCTACGGCGGCCTGGTCGGCCGCCGCAACGTGCTGTCGATCATGATCCAGAGCTTCGTGTCGATGGGCATCACGACCATCATCTGGTACGTGTGCGGCTACTCGCTGTGCTTCAGCGGGGGCGCGGGCGGGATCATCGGCAACCTGGACCTGGCGTTCCTGCGCGGCGTGGGCCCGCTGACGCCCTTCGGCGAGGGGCACATCCCCCTCTACGTGTTCATCGCCTACCAGATGATGTTCGCCATCATCACGCCGGCCCTGATCACGGGCGCCTTCGCCAACCGCATCCGGTTCGGCGCCTACCTGATGTTCCTGGTCGCCTGGCTGTTCCTGGTCTACTTCCCGTTCGTCCACATGATCTGGGGCGGCGGCCTGCTCGCGAAGTGGGGCGTGCTGGACTTCGCCGGCGGCATCGCGGTGCACAACATCGCCGGCATGGCGGCGCTCGCCTCGGTGCTCTACGTCGGCCGGCGCAAGGTGGCCGACAGCGTGCCGCACAGCATCCCGCTGGTCGCGCTGGGCACCGGCCTGCTGTGGTTCGGCTGGTACGGCTTCAACGCCGGCAGCCAGCTGAAGGTCGACGGCATCACCGGCCTCGCCTTCCTGAACACCGACATCGCCGCCTCCTTCGCCGGCCCCACCTGGATGCTGCTGGCCTGGATCTTCGAGCGCAAACCCAAGTTCCTGGGCCTGCTCACCGGCGCGGTGGCCGGCCTCGCCACCATCACCCCGTGCGCGGGCTACGTCACGCCGGCGAGCGCGATGCTGATCGGCATCCTGGCGGGCGTCGTCTGCTACGGCGCTGTGAGCCTGAAGAACCGCCTGCGCTGGGACGACGCGCTGGACGTCTGGGGCGTGCACGGCGTGGGCGGCGCCCTGGGCATCGTCATGCTGGGCCTGCTCGGCACCACCGCCGTGAACGCGGGCGGCCAGAACGGCCTCTTCTACGGCAACCCGGGCTTCTTCGTGAAGCAGGTCGTCGCGATCCTCGGCTCCTCGGTCTACGCCTTCGGCTTCACCTGGCTGATGCTCGCGGTGATCAACCGCGTCACGCCGGTGCGCACGACCGAGGTCGAGGAGCAGAAGGGTCTGGACGACGCCCTCCACGGCGAAACCGCCTACGAGCAGGGGATCTGAGCGGCGCCACGGCGCGCCGGAAGGAGACGGACATGAATCGCACGACTGTGGCGGCGCTCGCCGTCCTGATCCTGATGAGCGCCGGGGCCGCCCCGGCGCAGACGA
>JAURXS010000216.1 GCA_030654305.1 bacterium
GTAGGGGTTCAGCACGCGGGTGAAGCCGGAGCGGTCGAGCTCCGGACCCGGGGCGGCCAGGGTGATCCGCGTCTCGGAGTCGGGGACCTGCTTCACGCAAACGGCTATCTTCATGGGGCCTCCAGGCTCTCGTGCATCGTCGGCCGCCGTTCGTGGCGACGGGCCCGCAGGGCGGGCCCGGGAATGATAGGCAGCGGTCGCGGAGGCGTCAAACCCCCGGTGCCCGGGGCGGCCGGCCCTCCAGGACGCGGCCGCCGGCCTGGTCGGCCCGTTTCAGCAGCAGCGCGAAGACGAACCCCACGACGCCCAGCCCCGCGAACATCAGCATGCTGGCGCTGTAGCCTTGCGTGGCGTCGCGCAGCCTCCCGTTCAGGAAGGGGAAGAGCGCCAGGCCGATGTTCTGGATCGCGGTGCAGAGGCCGAAGGCGGTGCCCGTGTGCTCGGCCTTGACCACCAGCGGGATCGCCGGCCACATGGCCGCGGGCACCAGCACGAAGGCGGCGCCCAGCACCATCATCGGCAGCACCGGGTAGATGTCGGTCAGCCCGAGCAGCAGGTAGGCCGGGATCATCAGGATCGAGCCCACCAGCATCATCGTGGCCCGGCGCCCCACGCGGTCGACCAGCAGGCCGGCGAACGGCGCGCAGATCATCGAGGCGAAGATGATGATCGAGGACAGCCCGCCCGCGGTCTGGAACATGTGCAGGAAGCTGCCGAAGACGTTGGCGAGGAAACCGCCGCTCGCTTCGGCCACCCGCTGCACCCCCCACTTGTCGACGAAGAAATCGGTGCTCAGGGCCGTGAAGGGGAACACCGCGGAGTAGAAGGTCAGGCAGAGCAGCGTCACGTACCAGAAGCTGGGGCTGAGCTTCAGGATGTGCGCGAGGGTGATCTTGTCCTCGGCGCCGGTCTCCTGGAGGTCGGGCAGGTAGCGCTCGCCGCGGCGGTCCAGGATCACGTAGACGATGTTGCCCAGCAGCGAGACGCCGCAGAAGATCGCGGCCGCGACCAGGCCGGCCCGGTAGCCGCCGAAGGTCTGGGCGATCAACTCGCCGGTGTTGAAGGCGAACAGCGTGCCCAGTCGCGAGACCGTCAGCGAGATGCCGAAGGCCAGGGCGATCTCCTTGTTGCGGAACCAGCGGGCGAGGATGGCGCTCTGCGCCACGACCAGCGGCTCGGCGCCGGCCCCGAAGATGAAGCGGCCGACGAAGACCATCGGGATCGTCTTGGCCGAAGCCACCACCAGCGCGCCGCACAGCACCAGGACCGAGAAGATCATGCTCGAGCGGCGCGTGCCCAGGCGGTCGATCAGGAAGCCGCTGCCGAACACCGCCAGGATCGCCGCCACGCTGTAGGCGGTGTAGAAGCCGCCGATGGTGCTGCGCGAGGCGCCCAGGTCCTCCACCAGCGAGGGGGCCAGGGCCCCGATGATGTCGTAGGCGAAGTAGCTGCCGAAGGTCAGCAGGCTGGCGAATCCCAGCACGAGCATCCGGTACGGGCGCCCGGCGGGATGGAACCGTCCCGGGGCCGCCATGGCGATGGTGTCGGACATGACGTGTCTCCTGTCGTGAGCGGTCCGCCGCCGTGACGGAACCTGGCCCATGAGAACCCGCGGGGCGCGATCCGTCAACGCCGGAGAGCGGCCGCAGGCCCCGCCGGTCGCGGCTGGCATTCCCCGCGGCCGCCTCCTATGATGGTCGCGGCGCGGCCCGGCCGGCCCCGCCGCGGGCGACATCCCGGGAGTGGAAACCATGAACGAACGATCCTGCGACCTCGTCGTGATCGGCGCCGGGCCGGGCGGCTACGCGGCCGCCGCGCGCGGCGCCCGGCTCGGGCTGCGCACCGTCCTGGTCGAGAAGGACGAACGGCTCGGCGGCACCTGCCTGCTGCGCGGCTGCATCCCGACCAAGGCCCTGCTGCAGTCGGCGCGGACCTGGGAGCTGTGCCGCAAGGGCGCGAAGACCTTCGGCGTGGAGGTGCCCGCCGCCACCTTCGACTGGGCGAAGATCCAGAAGCGCCGCGAGACGGTCGTGCGCAAGGGCGCCCTCGGCGTCGGCGTGCTGCTCGACGGCGCCGGGGTCGAGGTCGTGCGGGGCCGCGGCCGCCTCGACGGCCCCGGCCGCGTCATCGTGGAACGCCCCGGCGAGCCCCCCGAGGTCCTGCTGGCGCCGAAGATCATCGTCGCCACCGGCTCGGCGGCCAGCGCCGTGCCCGGCGTGCAGCCCGACGGCGAGCGCATCCTGACCAGCGACCACCTGCTCGAGATCCCGGCCGTGCCGTCGTCGCTGATCGTGCTGGGAGCCGGGGCGGTCGGCGTCGAGTTCGCCGACATCGTGGCGGCCTTCGGCGGCGAGGTGACGCTGGTGGAAATGCTGCCGCGCGTCCTGCCCCTGGAGGACGCCGACTGTTCGCGCGAGATCGAGCAGGCGCTCGTGCGCCGCAAGATCGGCGTGCTCTGCGGCCACCGCGCCGTGCGGATCGCGCGCGTCGGCGACCGCGTGGAGGTCGAGCTGAAGAACCTCGCGACCGGCGACGCGGTCACGCGCACCGCCTCGCACCTGCTGCTGGCGGTCGGCCGCCGGCCGGTCACCGAGGGCCTCGGCCTGGCCGAGGCCGGCGCCGTCGTCGACAAGCGCGGCTTCGTCCAGACCGACGCCTACCAGCAGACGGCGGCGCCGGGCGTCTACGCCATCGGCGACATC
>JAURXS010000217.1 GCA_030654305.1 bacterium
GACCGGCAAGGCCCTCGAGGAGGCGCTGGGGTTCGCCATCAAGAAGCTGCAGAGCGGCCCGCTCGGCGGCGACCAGCAGATCGGCGCCAAGATCGCCAGCAACGAGATCGACTTCCTGATCTTCTTCTGGGATCCTCTGGAACCGCAGCCCCACGACCCGGACGTCAAGGCCCTGCTGCGGATGGCCGTGGTCTGGAACATCCCGATCGCCTGCAACCGGGCGTCGGCCGATTTCATGATCTCGTCGCCGCTGATGGAAGGCGAGTACGACCGGCTCGTGCCCGATTACGACAATTACCGCAACCGCAGGTTCGACCGGAACCCACCGGCCGCATCCTGATCGGTCGCGTCCAGGAGTGGAGGATCCCCATGGCCCGCATGTCACATCGATGGTGGCCGATGATCGTCGCGGCGATGTTGTGCGGCGGACTGCCCGCGACGGCCGCCGACGGCCCCTTCCTGCGGGCGGACGCCTACAGCGCCTACGAAGTGGACCTGGGCCGGGTGCGGGACGACCTGCTGCCGCTGCTGCGGGCGGCGATGAGCGGCGAGGAGCCGCAGGCGACGCGCGACTTCGAGGACTTCCTGGGCGTCAGCGGCGTGCGGGCCCTGGACCGGCTACGTCTCGTTTCGCGGTCGTCGGTGGACCGCTCGTGCGCGAGCCTGGAGTTGGAGCTGGATCCCCGCGCGGACGGCGGGATCCTGGCCGCCCTGAGCGGCGTGCGCGACGGCCGTTGCCGCTTCGCGCGCTACGTCCGCGAGGATGACGTGCTGGCGTTCGCGACCCTGGAGAATCTCCCCGGCAGCCTGGAGGCGCTGCTGCCGTTCCTGACGCGGCCCGCGACGGGACCGGAGGCCGCGTGGCTGAGCTTCGGCGAGGAAGGTGAGCCCGAACTCGCCGGCATTCCGATCCGCGGCCGCCTGCTGCCGCTGCTCGCCGGCGAGATCGACGTGATGCAGTTGCAGAGCGCCGCCGGCGGCGTGCCAGCGGTGGTCCTGGCCGTCGCCACCCGCGACGGCCCCGCCCTGCGCGACCTGCTGCTCGGCCTGGCGGCCGGACAGACCGCCGGCGATGATGGCTCTGAGGACACGCCCATGATGGGCCTGATCCGCAGCCTGCCCGCGCAGCAGGTCGGCGAGTTCCAGATGACGGCCCTGCCGATTGGGCCCGCGCTGGCCGTCAGCCGCGATTTCCTGGTGCTGGCCTCGGACCAGGCGGTCCTGCGGGAGATGCTGGAGCGTCCGCGCGGCGACCTGTGCGTGCCGCGGGGGCACGCCTGGCTCTTCGCGCGGGGGGCGGCGATGACCCAGTGGCGCGAGGACCTGGCGCGGCGGGCTGCCATGCGCACCCACGCCGCCCCGGCCCTGCCGGCGATGGCGCAGGCGTTTGACGGCCTGCACTTCGACCGCTTCGAGATGCGCGCCGCCGGTGGCAGCCGCCGTCTCGACGTGCAGTTCCACGCCGAAGGCTCGCCCCTGAACGCCGGCTACCGCGCCCTCTGCGAGATGCTGGCGGCCGCGGCGGCCGACTCGCCGGCCGCGTCGGCGGGGACGAACTGATGGACGACCTCGGCTTCACGTTCCGGGCCCGTAAGAACGGCGAGGTCGAGATCCTCCATCGCGGCCGCCGCGCGACCACGCTGCGCGGCACGGTGGCCGGGGATTTCCTGGCGACCGCCGCCACCGGCGATGAAGCGGAACTGCAGCAGGTCATGGCCCGGCTGACCGG
>JAURXS010000218.1 GCA_030654305.1 bacterium
CCGTGTCGCCTCCCGTCCGCTCCCACCCGGGGCCGCGATCGCGCCCGATTGTACCGCAGCCACCCGCCCCGCACGCCCCCGCATTTTCCCCTTGCATCCCCCCGCCATCTCGATTACAGTACCGATATCAAGTCATCCCGGCCCAGGAGGTCGCCATGCGCAAATCTTCAAAGAAATCAACGGGTTCCGCCCCCAGCCATGGTGGCCAGCGCCCCGGCGCCGGACGCCCCCGCGGCACCGGCCTCTACGGGGAGCCCACCGTGCCGGTGCGGGTGCCCGAGAGCCTGATCGTGCCGCTGCGGGACCTGCTGCAGCGGCGCGTCGACGACGCGGCCGACACCCGCCACCGGGAGCTGCCGGACAACGTGCTGGTGCCGGACTTCGCGGCCGAGCGGCTGGAGCTGCCGCTGTTCTCGCACCGCGTGGCGGCGGGCTTCCCGTCCCCGGCCGACGACCACCTCGAGAACAGCCTGGACCTCAACGAGTACCTCGTGAAGAAGCCGGCCGCGACCTTCTTCGTGCGGGTCGAGGGGCAGTCGATGCTCGGGGCGGGGATCCGGCCCGACGACATCCTGGTGGTGGACCGCTCCGAGAAGGCGGTCGACGGCAAGATCGTCGTGGCGGCGGTCGACGGGGAGCTGACCGTCAAGCGGCTGCGCACCGAGCGGGCGCGGGTCTACCTGATGCCCGAGAACCCGGACTTCCCCCCCATCGAGATCACGCAGGACACCGAGTTCGTGATCTGGGGCGTCGTCACCAGCGTCATCCACAAGGTCTGAGACGGGAGGCCCGACGTGCCGCGCGTGTTCGCCCTGGTCGACTGCAACAACTTCTACGCGTCGTGCGAGCGGGTCTTCCAGCCGCGGCTGCGCGACCGGCCGATCGTCGTGCTGTCGAACAACGACGGCTGCGTCATCGCCCGCTCGAACGAGGCCAAGGCCATGGGCATCCCCATGGGGGCGCCCTTCTTCCGTTTCCGGCGGCTGGCGCAGCACCGCCAGGTCGAGGTGTTCTCCTCGAACTACGCCCTGTACGGGGACATGTCGGCCCGGGTGATGCGCATCCTGCAGGAGTACACGCCGTCGCTGGAGGTCTACTCCATCGACGAGGCCTTCCTGGACCTCTCCGGGCACGCGCGGCGCGACCTCGGCGCGTACGCCCGGGAACTGGCCCTGGCGGTGCGGCGGTCCACCGGCATCCCCGTGTCGGTGGGCATCGGGCCGACCAAGGTGCTGGCCAAGGCCGCCAACCGCATCGCCAAGCGGAACCCCGAGACGGGCGGGGTGCTGGACCTCGCCGCCCTGGGACCGCACGTCGACGCGCACCTGGAGCGGATCGCGGTCCGGGACGTGTGGGGGATCGGCAAGCGCTGGGCCGAGAAGCTCGAGCAGCTCGGCATCGGCAACGCAGCGGCCCTGCGCGACGCCGATCCCTCCCTCGTCCGGCGCCGCTGCAGCGTCGTGGTCGAACGCATCGTCCACGAGCTGCGCGGCGTCTCCTGCCTCGCCCTCGAAGAAGCCGCTCCACCGCGCCGGCAGGTGCTGACCTCGCGCTCGTTCGGCACGCGCGTGGAGCGCTACGAGGACATGCGCGAGGCCGTCGCGACCTTCGCCGCGCGCACCGCGGAGAAGCTGCGCGAGGACCGCGCCCGCGCCCAGGCCCTCACCGTCTTCCTGCAGACCAGCGAGCACGACCACCGCACCCCCCAGTACAGCAACGCCGCCACGGTGCCGCTGCCGCGGGCCACCCAGGACACCGGCGAGCTGATCCGCGCCGCCATGGACGCCCTGGACCGCATCTGGAAGCCCGACCACCGCTACCTCAAGGCCGGCGTCATGCTGCTGGACCTGGTGCCCGAGGACGCCGACCAGGCCGTGCTCTTCGGCGCGCCGGGCGAGGCGAAGCGCCGGGAATCGCGGCGCCTGATGCACGTCCTGGACGACGTGAACCGCGACCAGGGGACCGGCACGGTCCGCTACGCGGCCGAGGGGCTGCGCAAGGCGTGGCGGATGAAGCAGGAGCGGCGGTCGCCGGCTTACACGACGCGGTGGGACCAATTACCCGTCGCCAAAGGGTGATCCCGCCGACGCCATCTGGTGCTTTATCGAACGGGCGATCTGTCGTCTAATGGCGTTCCTGGGAGCCACCTTCCGACGGAGCGCCTGACATGACACGCGAAAAACGCCAGCTCTCGAACCTCCCCCTGGTCGCCGGCGCCCTGTTCATGGCGGTGCTGGCGGTCACCCTGTTCCTGGAGTGCCGCCGCAAGGACGACATCCACACCTTCGCCTTCGAGACGATGGGGACGCAGGCGTCGGGC
>JAURXS010000219.1 GCA_030654305.1 bacterium
CCGTTGTAGCGGACGCCGGTGACCACGGCGCCGTTGACCACGACCTCGGCGCCGACGGTGTAGGCGCCCGTCTGCAGGTCGATGATCGTCCCGGCGAGCGCGGGCACGGCGACCAGCAGGAGCAGCACGGTAGCAAGCAGCTTCATCGTGACATCCTTTCGTCGAGGTGAGGGCTCCCGTGGGTGCTCGAGTCGAACCCGGTGTGTGGGGAAGCCGTCCGCCCCGGATCCTAGCACGGATCGGGATGATTATGCAAGCGACCTGTCGAAATGACGGAGCTTTATGCGGATGCAACGGATGGAAGCGGAAAGGGACCGCCGTGACCGGCGGTCCCCATTCCCAGCCCAGGAGAAGAGCGGTCTAGCGGTACAGCGCCTTGAGCGAGCCGAAGCTCAGGTCCTCGTTGGCGACCGTGCAGTCGGTGTCCGCGGTCGTGAAGACCTTGAAGATCCACATGCCGCCGAACCACTGGTACATGCCGTAGGCGTTGTTGTAGCAGTCGCCCAGGTCGACCGTGGCGTAGTCGTAGAAGTAGTCGTCGAAGATCACGCTCAGGCCGGTCTCGACCGAATCGGCGCGCCACATGCCCTCGGGCAGCATCTCCTGGACGATCAGGCCGTCGGTGATCGTCACGACGTGGCTTTCCCACGCCTCGGGATTGGCCTGCAGCTGCGTGGTGGTCAGCTGCAAGTTCGGCACGGGGCTCGTGCCCGTGATCGCGGCGTGGGCGTCGCCCGGGTAGAGCAGGTTGATCTCGTCGCGGCCGTAGAAATTGCGGGTCAGGCCCTTCACCTCGACGACATCGCCGATGGCGACCGCTGGCGCAGCGCCCACGTAGACCCAGATGGCCGTGTAGGGGCCGGCGGGCAGCTCGGTCATCGTGAAGCTGCTGTTCTGGACGGCGGTCACCACGGCGCCATTGACCTGGACCACGCTGCCCTCGGGGATCACGCCGGTGCGGATGTCGTTGATGACGCCGGCCTGCGCGACGGCCGCGAGGCACAGGACCAGGAGGGATGCGATCACAAGCTGCTTCATAGTCTTTTCTCCTGTAGGCTGAAAGCGGCGACCATCGCCACGTTCGACTCTTGGACCGGTCCACATCGGATCCCGATGAGATCCGCCGTGAACATCAATACTATAGCACAAAAAGACGGATGATGGCACAATATTTATTTGCCTAGTTATTGACCATCCACCGGGCATAATGAGATGACCGCATGAAAATAAATCAGTTACGGAATATTTTTTCGTCGTGGGGCTTCGAAAACAAGATTTGAATACGGTTTTAATATGGCCGGCCGGGAAGGCAGTCGCTCCTTTGCGCCTGTCCCCGGTCTTCTCGTCGTGATCGTCCATGGCTGTTCCTCCGCGGTTGATGCCAACACATGCAATTGCGTCAGGAACACCTGAGAGGGCAAGTCCCAGGCCACCGCGCAACTCATTGTATTACAACGAATTATCGCGGCTTGCCGCTCTTGGAAGGCCGGAGAAGACGATCAAAACAGACGTACGCCGTTCCATCCGGATGGAAGATCCGGAACGGTCCGCAGGTGGACGCGCCGGGCGCCCGCCCCGGCCTCCCCCAAAGAAAAGCCCGGAGCCGCAGGGCTCCGGGCTCGTACCGGGATCTTCGCGAGGATCAGCGCGAGTAGAACTCGATGACCAGCGGCACCTCGCACATCAGCGGGACCTCCGACCGCGGGGGGTCGTAGAGGAACTTCACGGTCATGGACTTCTTGTCGCGCTCCAGGTAGGGCGGCACGGTCTGCGACGTGTCCAGCGCGATCTGGATGCAGTCGAGGTTGCGGCTCTTCTCGCGGATGCCGACGACCTGGTTGGGGCGGACGCGGTAGCTGGCGATGTTGACCTTGCGGCCGTCGACCAGGATGTGGCCGTGGCTCACGTACTGGCGCGCGGCGTAGATCGAGCGGGCGAGGCCGCCGCGCAGGACCACGGTGTCCAGGCGCGACTCCAGCTCCTGCACCAGCGAGTTGACCATGTCGCCCTTGCGCGAGGCCTTCGCGTAGTAGTTGCGCAGCTGGCGCTCGTGGATGTTGTACTGGGCGCGCAGCTTCTGCTTCTCCAGCAGCTGGGTCTTGTACGGGGACATCTTGCGGCGCCGCATCTGCTGCAGCTTGCCGTGCTGTCCGGGCGGGTAGGGCTTGCGGTCGAGGTAGCGCTCGGCCTTCGGCGACAGGGGGATCCCCAGCGCGCGGGACTTCTTGATCTTAGAACCGGTGAACTTCACGTCACTGCCTCCAGGGCGTCTCGGGTTCGCGAAGGCCGTCGTGCTCGATCGTCGAACGATCGTCAATGGATTGACGGTGGCTTCACCTGCGGGCCGGCGGGCGTGGAGACCGTCCCCGCGGGGCGCCGCTCTCACGCATCCATCACCTAGGTCCGTATCGGCCCGGAACAGGCAAGGGTAGGCTTTCGACCCCGCGATGTCAAGATGCGGGACCGGGACCGCCGGCGGGTGCCGGGGCGCAGGTCAGGCGAAATCCCGCTGCACGCCCCGGAATTCGGGCAGCCGCGCCAGGCCGCGCAGCGCCTCGAGGTCCTTCAGCACGACGCGGCGCCCCTTGACCTCGATCAGGGTCTGGTCCTGGAGCTGCCGCAGGATGCGCGACAGGGAGGGCTGGTTCATGTTGAGCATGGTGGCGAGGTCGCGTTTGCGGGTCGGCAGCTCCACCTGGGCGGCCGTGACGAAGCCGGCGTAGGGATTTTTCTCGTGGAGCCCGACGAGGTAGCGGGCCAGCCGCTGGGCGCCGTCGCAGAGGGTCAGCTCGTCGATCTTCTCGATGAGCTGCTCCAGCCAGCAGGCCATGACCTCCAGGACGTAGCCCTGCAGGACGGGCCGGCGGGCCATGTAGTCGAGGAAGGGGGCGCGGGAGAAGCGCAGCAGGGTGCTCGGCTTCAGGGCGACCGCGGTCACGGGGTGGCTCGCCATGAAGAGCGAGGCCTCCCCGAACACGGCCTGCCGCTCGGCGAGATGGACGATGTGCTCTCGGTAGCCGGGGCCGGAGCGGATCAGCTTGACCTGGCCCTCGCAGACGAAGTAGACGCCTTGCGGCGGGTCCCCCTCCTCGAAGAGCGTCGCGCCGGCCTCGCAGTCGATCGTCTCGGCCATCTCCAGCAGGGCCCGGCAGATCTCGGGTCCCACCTTCCCGCCGAACGGGCTGTCGATCAGCTGGTCGGCATGATGCGGTTTGCTCGTCGCGTCCATGGATCCCCTCTCCCCCCAAATCGGCGCGTGGAACCGGGATCATCCCTCAAAAACCGGACGGAATCAACCCCCCAGGACGCCCCCCCTCAAGACGACGAAGGCGCCGCGGGCGCGGCGCCGGGACCGGGACGTGGACGGGGGTGCCGCGCGGGCGGCACCCCCTGTTCGCGTTCGGCTCGCCGGGCGGGCGTCGCTCAAACCCCCGCAGCGTGCTCCACGCGGATGCTCACCGAACCGTCCATCTCCGAACGGAGGTCGGGCTTGGCCACGGCCTCGACCTTGATCCAGTCGTCGGAGAGCAGCATGCACCCGACCAGGAACTCGGCCACGACCTGGGCGCGGTCCTGGGCCAGGCGCTTGTTCTCGGCCTGCACCACGACCTTCAGCGGCGAGTAGGGATGGTCCTTGCGGATCTGGTCCGCCGCGCGGGTCAGCCAGCCGCGCCCGCTGTCGCGCAGCAGCGTGCCGCCCTTCTGGAAGACCTCGTCGCCGGTGAACTCGAGCCGGCGCTCGTTCTTCTCGCGGTAGTCCACGGCCGGGATGCGGAAGCTGATCCCCGCGTAGTTGTAGGTGTTGGTCCCCTTGTCGGTGACGCTGAACACGTAGCTGTAGGGGTAGCCCACCTGCAGCATCTCGTTCAGGTCGCCGCGGCCGTCCCAGGCGACCTGGCCCGGCGGCTGCCCCTTGTCCTCGAAGTGGCGGAACGGGGCGCCCCGGAAGTCGGTCACCGTCAGCGCCCAGCGGCGGGCCTGGTGCCCTTCGGGGTCCTCCGGATAGAACGTCACCACCGGCGGCTGCGCCGGGTCCCGCAGCCAGCAGTGCGGCGCCTGGTCGCTGTGCAGGTCGCGGGGGTTGTTCAGGAAGGGCTGCAGTCCCTCGACGGGGCTGATCACCAGGACCGCCTCGTCGAAGTCCGTGAAGAACGTGTCGATGATCGCGGCGCTGAGCGCGACCTCGAACGTGCTCTTGGTGATGTCCTGCAGGACCTGGTTCTCGGCCTCCACGACCATTTCGGGCAGGCCCTGGTCGGGTACCGTCTCCTGTTCCGTCACGGCGGGGGCCGGGGCGCTGCCGAACAGGAGGCAGACGCCCGCGGCGATGGTCACAAATCCCCTGAAGTCGTTGCGAGTCATGATGTGTGTCCTTTGACTCAGGTTCGTCGGCTATGGAGTTGTCGGGGTTCCGCCTAGTTGAGGCGGAAGACGATCGTGATCACCCCCCACTGCTCGACACGGTCCGCTCCGGCCAGGGGCTCGAAGCGGAACTGCTTGACGGCGTCCATCGCGGCGCGGTTCAGGTCGCGGTGGGCCGAGGTCTGGTCGAAGTACATGTTGTCCTTGACGCGGCCGTCGGGCAGGACCGTGAAGTGCACGGCCACGACGCCCTCCCAGCCGGCCTTGCGGGCCGCCTCGCTGTAGGTCGGCATGGCGCTGGCGACGACCTTGCGGTCGCTGATCTGGCCGCTGATGGTCATCGAGACGCCCTTGCCGCCCATGGCCTTGGCCTGGGTCTCGGCCAGCTGCGTCTGCGGCGGCGCCGCCGGCTTGCTGGTGGCCTGGGCCACCGCCGCGGCGGTCGGCGTCTCGGCCGGGGCCTGCTGGCGGCCGCGCAGGCTGGCCTGGCCCGTGGCGCCGGTCGCGCCGCCCGGTCCGTAATCGAGCAGCGTGGTGCGGCCCTCGGTGGAGCGAGCGGGCGCCGCCACGTCGACGGCGGCCGCGGCCCGACGCTCGTTGGCCTTCGCGGTCTGGACGAGCGCGGCCACCGAACCCTGGTAGGCCGTCTGGCCCTCCTCGAGCCTCCCGCCGACCAGGCCGGCGTGGCCGGTCTCGCTGCCGCCGGTGGCCAGCTGCAGGGCCATGCGCCCGCCGCCGGACGCGGTGCCGCCCTGGCCGACCTCGAAGTCGACCTCCGAGAGGTCCACGTTGCTCTTGCGCCCGACCAGCGCCACGTCGTTGCCCTGGAACGCGGCCTGCGCCTCCCGCGAGGTCAGCCGCGGCGCGTTCGCGTCCGCCGCCAGGGCCGAGGGGTCGCGCAGGTTGCGCGTGTCGAGCCGCGGCGCGGCGTCGGCGAAGGTCCGGGAATCCAGCTGGCGCGAGGTGGTGTCCAGGAACTGGCGTTGCTGGGCGGACGACAGGCGCGGCGCGTCCACGTCCGCGGCCTGGCGGTTCTGCAGCAGCGGCCGCGTCGCCAGCCGGTTCGGCAGGGTCTGCAGCAGCTGCCGGCTCTGCAGCGCGGGCTGCGGCGTCTCCGGCTGCGGGACCGGCGCCTCCTCGAGCTTCGCCTCGTCCGGCGTCTCCTGCTTCGGCTGGACCACGGGCTGGGTCTTGAGGCGGACCTTCTGGGCCACGTCCTCGCCGTACTGGGCCTCGATGTAGGCGATCTCCGTCAGCTCGTCGAACGCCTCGCCCGCCTTGCGGGCGCCCTCGCGCATCATCAGCATGAGCAGCAGGATGATGCTGGCGTGGATGACGAAGCTGGCGGTGAAGCCGCCCGTCGTCGCCGCGCGGCGACTGATCTCCTGCATCATCATAGCTCCGCCACCTCCGTGTCCTTCTTGCCGGTGGAGATGGCGATGCGGGCCGCCTTGGCGCCCTCGACCTCGGCGATGAGGCGCTCGACGTCCCCGTACAGAAGGCTCTTGTCCGCCTTGATGACCGCCACGGCGTCCGGGTTGTTCTCGAACAGGGGCGTCAGCAGGGCCCGCACATCCTCGAGCGCGATCTGTTCCTCGCCCACGTAGATCTTGCCGTCGAGGGTGAAGATGACCTCGGTGTTGTCGGTGTCGTCCATCTGGCTCGCGCGGGCCACGGGCAGGTCCACCTTCTGGGTGGTCTCGTTGAGGAACGGCGAGATCATCATCAGGGTCAGGACGATGCACAGCGACACGTCGATCAGCGGCGCGACGTTCGTCTTGCACTCGTAGCGGTAGACCTTCATCGCACCCCCTCCTTGCGGTTCAGGAGCGCCAGGCTGCTGGCGCCGCCGCCCGTGGCGGCGTCCATGACGTCGACCACGTCGCCGAGCTTCACGAAGTCGCTCGGCACGATGACGACGGTCTTGTCGGTGCGAGAAGACAGCGCATCCGCCAGCTTCCGCTCGAGGTCGGCGAGCGCCACGGCGTCGCCGTTGACCTTGATGCCCTCCGGGGCGACGCTCACCATGAGCATCTCCTGGTCCTGCTGCTCTCGCGTGGTGACCACGGTCTCGCTGGCCTCGGCGCGCGTCGCGTTGACCTGGATGCCGTTGCCGAGGATGGCCGGCATGGTCATCAGGAACACGATGATCAGGATGGTGGTGACGTCCGCCAACGGGGTGATGTTGGGCGAACTCTCCTGATGCAGGTGAGATCGATTGGATCGTGCCACGTCTCGTCTCGCTTCCTACCGGCCGGCTCCGGCGGGTTCCTGGGACGTGGTGACGACGGCCTCGCACAGGGCGTTGACGTCGCGCTTGTCGGCCTTGGCGCGCGAGGAGGACGGGCCGTCCTGCCGCGCGAGCCCGCGCAGCACGCTGAAGAACTCCTCGCGGACGTCCTCCAGCTCGATGATGCGGGTGCGGATGCGGCGCACGCAGTAGTTGAAGCAGATCGTGGCGATGACGGCCACGAAGATGCCGGCCGCCGTGGCCGTCAGCGCCTCGCCGACGCCCATGGCCACCACGGCGCTGCCGCCGGCGCCCGTGCGTCCGATGTCGTTGAAGGAGCGGACGATGCCGATCACCGTGCCGAAGAGACCCAGCAGCGGGGCGATGTTGCTCATCGTGCCCAGGATGCTGAGGTTGCGCTCCATCTCCACCTGCTCCATCTCGATGGCGGTGTCGAAGCGCTGCTTGAGGTCCGAGGCGCTGATATGCGCATGCGGCAGACACTGGCTGATGACCCGGGCCGCCGCGCCCTTCTGCTGGTCGCACCACTGGGTGGCGACCTTCATGTCCCCGCCCTTCATTTTCGCGGTGAGTTCCTTCATGAAGGACCGCACGTCGGAACGGGAGCGGTGGAAGTACACCATGCGCTCGATCGCGTAGGCGATCGTGACGATGGAGCAGGCGATGAGCATGAGCATCGACCACGAACCGAAAATGACCTTGGTGAGCGACATCCCCAACATGTGCGGGTTCCTCTCTCTGGGTTGAGCCGGCTAGTTGCCGGCGGTCATGGCCTGGATCTCGGCGAGCCGGCCCTCGGCCATCGCCGTCCATTCCGGCTTGCCGTTGGTCTGCACGATCCGGTTGTAGGCCTGGACGGCGGCGTTCCAGTCCCCGCGCTCCTCGCTGATCTGGCCGATCTGGGCCAAGCTGGCGATGCGGTGCGGGGCCGCGACGTCGGCGCCGCTGGCGGACATCTCGTAGCTGGCGACGGCCTGCTCGATGCGGTCGAGCTTCTCGTAGCACTGGCCCTGCCGGTAGCCGATCTCCTCGATGCCGGCCTCGCCCTTCTCGAGCGCCTTCTGGTAGGCCGTCGCGGCGTTCTCGTAGTCGCCGAGCTCGTCCTGGTACAGCGTGGCGATCTGGAAGGAGAGGCCCTTGGCCCGCTCGTCGTCGGGGTAGTCCGCCTGGAAGCGGACCAGCGAGCCGATGGCGGCCGGCCAGTCCTCGAGCTCCTGGTAGCAGAGGCCGGCGTTGAACAGGGCCAGGGGCGAGTACTCGCCGGCGGGCATGGTGTCGACCAGGTACTCGTAGGCCTCGGCCGCGTCCGCGTACTGCTCCGTCTTGTACAGGACGGTGCCCTCGCGGAAGCGCGACAGCCCGACCAGCTCGTGGTCGGGGTTCGTCTTCAGGAAGTTGCGGTAGCCAGCGAGCGCCATCGGCATCTGCTCCAAGCGGTAGTAGCTCTCGGCCAGGTAGAAGAGGGCGCCCGGGGCGCTCTCGCTGTCGGCGTAGTCCATGGTGACCTTTTCGAACGCCTTGGCAGCGGCCTCGTAGTTTCCTTCGGCAAAGAGGTTTTGACCTTTAGTCCAGTAATAGTCGCCGGCCAGGGGGCTGTCCGGGCGGTTGCCGAGGTACTCCTCCATGTCCTTGCCGCTGCGGTAGTAGCAGCTCTGGATGCCCAGCTCCGCGTCCTCGACGCGCGGGTCCTCCGGGAAGGCCTCGACGAAGGCCTGGAAGGCCGTGATCGCGGCCTGATCCTGCTGCTGGTTGTAGTGGCAGTTGGCCAGGCCGAAGGCGGCGTCGGCGGCGTGCGGGCCGTCCGGGGCGCGCTTCTGCAGCGTCAGGTAGCTGGCGCGAGCCTGCTCGAACTGGGCCAGGCCGAACTGGGTGTCGGCGAGGCGGTACAGGGCCTCCTCGGCCTCGCTCGCCCGCGGGTAGCTCGTGACCAGCTTCTTCCAGGCCTCCACCGCGTTCTCGTAGTACTGCAGGCGGTAGTAGCAGTCGCCCTGGTTCAGCAGCGCGGCCGCGGCCTGCGGGCCCTCGGGGTTGCGCTCGAGGAAGCGGGTGATCTCCTCCAGGGCCTTCTGGTAGTCGTGCTGGTTGAAGTAGAGCGCGCCGAGGGCCAGCGAGTTGCCGCCCTCCTCGCTGTCGGCGTTGGCCAGCTCGAAGAGGAACTTCTCCTGCTCCTCGAGGGCCAGGTCGTACTCGCCGATCTGGCTGTAGCTGGCGACGAGGCCCTGCAGGCTGGCCGCCGCCACCTCGCTGCGCGGGTAGCCCGTCAGCACCAGCCGGTACATGCCGCCCGCCTCGCGGAAGAGGCCCTCGTGGTAGTAGGCCTCGCCGAGCTGGTAGTAGGTCCGCGCGCGCCAGGGGCTGGGCGTGGGCAGCAGGCGGTTGGCGATGAAGTGGTAGTTGGTGATCAGGCGGTCGTACTGCTCCAGCTTCAGGTAGGTGTCGGTGGCCAGGAACAGCGCCCGCTCGCCGGCGTCGGTGTTGACGTGCCGGTCCATGACGTTCTGGAATTCGCGCACCGCGAGGTCGTACTCCTGCAGCTCCTTGTGGGAGTAGCCCAGGAGCACCTGGACCCGGGCGGCCAGCGGGTCGCCGGGGAAGATCTCCAGGAACTCGTGCGCCATCAGGATGGCCTGCGGGTAGTTCTTCTCGGCGATGTAGGCGTAGACGACCTTGTGCATGGCGGCGCTGGCCAGGTCGGAGTCCTGGTAGCCCTTGACCACCTCGGTGAAGGCGAAGATGGCGTGGCTGGTGCGCCCGAGCGCCATCCAGGCCGAGCCCATCAGGTAGTTGGCCGGCGCGCAGATCGGCTCGCCGCCGAGGTCCTTGCAGAGGTCCTCGAGCTTGCGCACGCACTCGTTGTACTCGCCGGAGCGGTAGTCCACGCAGGCCTGCTTGTAGCGGGCCATCGGCACGAACTTGCTCTCGGGGTACCCCTCGAGGAAGTCGCGGTAGCTGCGCGCGGCCACCTTGTTCTGGTCGCTGTTGTAGAAGGCCTCCGCGACGCTGAACGCGGCGTCGTCGGCCAGCGGGCTGTCCGGGTAGAGCCGCAGGGCCTGCCGGTAGCGCTGCACGGCCAGGATGTACTGGCCGGTGGCCTCGAGGCAGCGGCCGAGGTAGTAGAGGCCCAGGTCCGTGTCCACCTTGTCGAAGTGCTGGGTGGCCGCCTCGTAGTCCTGCTTGACGTAGGCGAACAGCCCCAGGACGAACTGCACCTGCGGCAGCTTCTGGTAGCCGGGCCGGTCTGCCAGCAGCTGCTTGTAGGTCTTCTCCACGCTGCGCCAGTCCTGCATCGAGGCCTGGGTCTGCCCCATGGCGAACAGGGCCTCGCCGGCGAGGAAGCTGTCCGTGCTCTGCTGCAGCAGCTGCGTGAAGGTCTCCAGGGCCCGGTCCCGCTTGCCCAGGTTGTACTGGCACTCGCCCCGGCGCAGCAGCGCGCTGCCCGCGAGGAACGGGTCGCCGCCCTTGAACTTCCCGACGCGGTCGTACTCGCGCAGCGCCGTGTCGTAGTCGCCGTTGCAGAAGTAGCACTCGGCCACCATGTACTGGGCGCGGGCCGCGCGGTCGGTCTTCTTGTAGTGCGTCAGGTACAGCTGGTACTGCTGCAGCGCGTTGCCCTTGTCCGCGTCGCGGGCGAAGGTGTCGCCGGCGGCGCGCCAGAGCGCGTCCTCGTTCGGGACCACCGCGTCGTCGTCGCCGGCGAAGGCCGGCGGGGCGGCGAGGACCAGCAGGGCCAGCAGGGCCGGCAGGGCCCAAGAGGCCGGCAGGGTCCAAGAGGCCGGCAGGGCCCAAGGGGCCGGGCGCCGGGCGGCACTGTATCGTTTCATCGGTCGTCCTCTCGCGATTTCAGGCTCTCGGAACCGTCGACGTCGATGCGGATCGGGGTCCGGGTCCGGTTGCGGAAGCCCATGATCTCCACCTGGACCACGTGCTCCCATTCCTGGCCGAGGTCGTCCAGGACCACGACGGTGGCGCGGTAGACGCCGTCGCCCACCAGCCGGCCGTTCTCGTCCTCGCCGCCCCAGTCCACGGACTCCGGCGGCGGGCCCTCCTCGAAGATGCGGCGGACCAGCTCGCCCTGGTCGTCGCGGATCTCCACGCGCCACTCCGCCACCTCGCCGCGCAGCGCCGTGTCGATGCCGAAGGACACGCTGCGGTCGTTGCCCGACGGGCTGAAGCGCAGGCGGTCGCTGTGGATCTCGACGCCGTCGGTGATGCCGAAGCGCATCGTGGCGCTGACCACCGTCGTGGAGCCGAGGTCGTGCGCGACGTGGGCGTAGTCGAGCTGCCAGTTCTGCCAGCGCACGCCGGCCCCGAAGCTGGTCTGGTCGCGGACGGTGTCGTAGCCGCCGCGCAGCACCAGCTGGCGCAGGGGCCAGGCCTCGATGCCGCCCTGGAAGTCCAGGTCCATCAGGTCGGTGCGGACCAGGTCGGTCAGCACGAGCATGCGGTTGTTGAAGAAGTGCAGGCCGGCGCCGGCGCGCAGGGTCCGGGCCAGCTTCTCCGGCTCTTCGAGCAGCGTGATCTCGGGCTGCAGGGCGTTCTGGTAGGAGATGCCCAGGCTGAGCCGGCGCTCGGGCCGCAGGTAGAGGCCCACGTCGGCGCCGTAGCCCGAGCCGGTGAAGCCGCCCACGTCCTGGGAGATCGACTTCAGGGTGGCGCCCCAGCCCATGCGGCTGTTGCCGCGGGCGTAGGTGAGCGCGAAGATCCCCTCCTTCTCCTGGAAGGTGTCGGTCATGTCGACCCACTCCGTCGCGCGCTCGAACTCGCCGCTGTCGGTGAAGGTGCCGCTGAAGGCGAAGGTGCCCCGCCCCTCGCTCGGCAGCCCGAACGCCACGTACGAGTAGCGGGTGTCGCCGAAGAGGGTGGCGCCCATCGCCGTCACCTCCATGGTGCGCAGCTGCGACAGGGCGGCCGGGTTCCAGTAGATGGTGGCGACGTCGCCGCCGAGCGCGCCGACGGCCCCGCCGAGGGCGAGGCTGCGGGCGCTGCTGCCGAAGCGCAGGAAGGCGCCGGGCGCGCCCCCGTCCTGGCCGGCGAGGACCGGTCCGGCGGCCAGCAGGGCCGCCAGGAGCAGGAGCGCGGGGTATCGTCGTCCCGCCGCGCCGCGGGCGCGTCGGGGGTGCTGGCGCTGGTTGTCGTCCGCGTGGCGCTTCATGGCCTCTCCTACTTCACCACCGCGATCTTGCGGCGGAAATCGAAGCCCTGGCCGGTCACCCGGCAGATGTAGCCGCCGTTGGCCACCACGTCGCCCTGGCCGTTGCGGCCGTCCCAGGCGAACTCGGTGGTCTGGTCGGCGGCGGCGTTCAGGTGGTGATTCAGCACGATCGCCCCGTAGAGGTCGTAGATCGTGATGTTCACGGTACCGGCGGCCGTCGGTTTGAACAGGATCCGCGTCAGCTCGCGCACGGGGTTGAACGGGTTGGGGCGGTTGGTGATCTCCCGGTCCCCGTCCAGCGCCTCCGTGGTGTACAGCACGACCTGGCGCAGCGCCTCCTGCACGCCGGTACTCTCTTCGGCCAGGAAGCGCAGGACATGAATCCCGGATTCGCCCGGGACCAGGTCGCCCAGGGTGAAGGGGCCCTCGTAGACGGTCAGCGGCTCCACGCCGTCGGACTGGTCGACGTCGAAACGGATGGTCGTGGTCGCCTCGGGGATCCCGGGGATCGCCGTCAGGGCGATCTGCGTGTCCTCGCTGACGTACCAGCCGTCGAGGTACTCGCTGGCGACGCCCGTGAACGACAGGGTGGTGACCGGCGGCCCGGCCACGCTCAGCAGGACCTCCTCGGGATCGAGGGCGTCCACGACGGCCCGCAGCAGGATGTCCGTCGTGCCGTAGGCGCCCACGCGCAGGGTCGTCTCGGCGGTGCCGTCGCTGCCGGTCGTCAGGTTCACCGTGCCGACGCGCGCCTGGCCGAACGTGGCCTCGCCGGCGCGGATCTCGAAGGAGGCGGCGGCGCGCGGGGCCGGGTTGCCGCCCTCGTCGCGCGCCGCGACGCGGACGCGGATCTGCTGGTCGGGCCGCAGGACGCGATCGAAGGGCGAGCCGTCCGTCTCGTGCAGGCTCAGGGTGAAGAACTGCGCCGGCGCGGCGAGCACGGTGATCAGCCGGCTGAGCACGTCGCCTCCGGCGGCGTCGGTCACGCGCAGGTAGATCGACTCGGCGCGATCGTAGGCCTGGTCCTCGAGCTGCGCGCGGCCCTCGACGGTGGCGCCGTAGGTGAAGCGCAGCACGCCGGCCGGGACCAGCGACGGGTCTGGGCGCACCGCGCCCGACCAGGCGTTGATCGCCGAGATGCTGAAGGTCTCGTCGTAGCCGGTGACCAGGCGGCCCGTGGTCACGTCGACCCGCGTCACCGACAGCGGCCAGGGCTCGCCGGCGACGACCGTGTCGGGGGCCGTCACGGCGTAGGTCACGCCCACCGGGATGACCGTCACCACGGCGCTGTCGGTGGTGCGGCCGCGCTCGTCGGACACGCGGATGATGATGCGCTCGCTGACGCCGTAGCTCTGCGTCGCGATGTCGGCGGCGCCCTGCAACAGCGTCCACTCCGTGATGCCCAGCTGCCCGTCGGGGGAGCCGAAGTCGTAGCGCAGCGCCTCCAGGGAGATGCGGTTGCCCGCCGGCACCGTCGCGCCGGAGGCCGGGTTGACCAGGCGCACGCCCACCGCGAAGCGCGAGGGCGGCCCCACGAAGGTCGTGTCCGGGACGCTGACCTCGTAGACGGCCTCCGCCACCGGGATGGTCACGTGGCCCTGGCCCGCCTCGGGGTGCTGGGTGTCGTCGGCGTTCAGGGTCAGGTTGCCGGCGCCGTCGAGCACGACCCCGACCTGCCGGCGGCCGCCGACGAACGGGGCGTGGTAGTCCGCGGGGTTCTGCCAGGCGAACAGGTCGGGCTCCGAGCAGTCCAGCTCCAGGGCGCCGCCGTCCAGCGACGTGACGGGATTGAAGAACTGGTCGACCGCGCGCAGCTCCACGACGAAGGGCTCGCCCGCCGTCTGGACGACCGGCGCGCCGGTCTTGCCGGTGCCGGCCTCGGCGCCGGGCTCGGGCGTCTCGCCGGGAGCGACGATCTGCAGCTGCTTGAAGCCGTCGGCGGCCAGGCGGCAGCTGTTGGAGAAGCCCTCGTTGCCATCGCCGTCGAGGACGCGGAAGTAGACCTCCTCGGCCAGCGTGTAGGTCTGCTGGACGTCGGCGTGGCCGCCGACGAGCATCTGCTGGACGGTGCCCAGCACGCCGCCGCCGGCCTCGGCGGTGGCGGCGCTGAGCACCGAGATCTGGATCAGGCCGCTGTGGGCCGCCACGCGCTCGCCGGTGTTGCTGTCGATCAGGTCGATCGACAGCGGGAAGGTGGCCGGGCCGCCGACGGTTGCGTTCGCGGGCGCCGCGACGTCGTAGTAGAGGCCGCCCGTCTGCATCGTCACGATCCCGCTCGTGGCCTGGCGCCCGAAGTCGTCGGACACCCGGACGCGCAGGTCTTCCAGGGCGCTGTAGCTCTGGTCGCTGATGAACGAGACGCCGTTGACCAGGTAGACCTCCGCGGTGCCGAGCACGCCGGAGCCGGGCGCGAAGCCAGCCTGCAGCGGCGTCAGGACGACGCGATGGTCGGCGCCGGCGACGGGATCCCCGGTGTCGGGGTCGAGCAGACGGACGGTCATCGCGAAGCCCGGCATCCCGCCGGTCTGGGCCGCGGCGGGCACCGTGACCTCGTAGACGTACGGACGGCGCACCGGCACCTCGACGGTCTGCCCCGGCAGCTGCGGGGCGTCGAGGTCGCTCACGGTCACGCCCACCTCGCCCTCGGCCACCAGGAAGGCGTCGACGGCGCGGCCGCCGAGGAAGAAGGGCGCGTCCTGCGGGTCGGGGTTGTCGGGCCAGGAGAACGAGCCGTCGGTCGTCGCCAGGTGGATCCGGCCGGAGGACTCGTCGCCGATCGGGTTCCAGTACTGGTCCACGGCGCGCACGGCCAGCGGGAACGGCTCGCCCGAGCGCTGGGTGTCCGGCAGGGCCGACTTGCCGGTGGCCGCGAACGCGGCCGCTCCCGGCCGCGCCGTCTCGCCCGGCGCCAGCAGCTGCAGCCGCTGGTAGCCGGCGGGCCGGACGGTGAACAGGGGGCTGTCGCCGGCCAGGCCGCTGGGGTCGAAGGCGCGCACGGCGAACTCGCCGGCCTGCGTGTAGGTCTGCTGGAAGCTGACCTGGCCGTCGACGAGGCGGCGCGAGGTGATGCCGACGGCGCCCGCGCCGAGCGCGCCGGCGTTGTCGACGATCGCGACGCTGAAGAAGCGGTCGTCGTCCACCAGCGACCCGGTCTCGGTGTCGCGCAGCCGCACCGTCACCGGGAAGGCCGCCGGCGGTCCCGCCACGGGCAGCGGGGTCGTGCCGACCGTGACGTCGTACCACAGGCCGTTGGGATCCATGCGGATGATGTCGCTGTAGCCGAGGCGGCCGGAGGTGTCGCTGACCTCGATGACGATGCGGCTGGCGACGTCGTAACCCTGGGTGGGGATCGCGACGACGCCGGCGGTCAGCTGGGCGTCCGTCACCAGCAGCACGCCCGGGGCGGGCTGCAGGGTCGGCGTCAGGGCGCGCAGCGTGACCTGGTTGTAGGCGTTGGTCATGACGGTGCCCGCCTCGTCCACCAGCTCCACGGTCATGGCGAAGGAGCTCGGCGGCCCGACCAGCGCCGTGTCGGGGGTCGTGATGCGGTACTGGGCGCCGGCGGCGACCTGCACGACCACGTCGTGGCCCAGGATCCCGGCGTCGGTCAGGTCGTAGGCCGTCAGCGTGACGTAGCCGAGGCTCGACAGGGCCACGGGGAACACGATCTCGCCGGCGGCCAGCGCCTGGCCGTTGTTCAGCGGGTTGCCGGGGACGAGCGAGCCCTCGTCGCTGCCCAGGTGGATGTTGTGGAAGCCGTTGTCGACCCGGTTCCAGAAGCGGTCGACGGCGTGGACGGTCAGCGGGAACTGCAGCGTCGCGGTCTGCACCGCGGGCGCGCCGGTCTTGCCGTCGACCTCGGGGCCGCCGGGGTTCGGCGTCTCGCCCGGCGCGATCGCCTGCAGGCGGGTGAACGCGTCCGGGGTCACCGTCGCGAGGCTGGAATCGCGGCGGGCGGACAGCGCGAGGTCCCGCACGCGCAGCGTCTGCGCCGTCGCCGTGCGGAAGGACAGCGCGAAGTCCGTGGAACCGTCGGGCTCCAGCGGCATGTCGTTGGCCGAGATCAGGTCGGCGTAGGAGCTGCTCGACACCCTGACGATCGGGCTGGCGGGCGTCGGGTTCCACCAGGCGTCCAGGGCGGTCACCGCCGCGGTCGCCGCCGCGCCGGCGACCACCGGCAGCGGGTCGCCGAACTTGCCGGGCGCCTCGCCCGGCGTGGCTGTCTCGCCCGGCAGCAGGACCTGCAGGCCGACGTAGGCGCCGGGCAGGACGTCGAAGGGGTTGCTCACGCCCGAACGGCCGTAGACGTCGTCGACGGCCGACACGGTGATCCCCCGGTCGGCGCGCGTGATGCGCAGGCTGCCGCGCCACACGCCCTGGTAGACGCCGGTGCCGAAGCCGTCGGCAAGGCTGATGCGCAGCGGCGACAGCACGTCGCCGCCCACGTTCAGGCTCAGCGAGACGCTGTCGGTGTAGGTGCGGATGTGGTTGCCGTAGGCGTCGCGCGCGATCACGGTGAGGTTCGGCAGCCAGGCGCCGGCCTGGTGGTCGGGCACCGGCTCGAGGATGTCGGTCGGGTCGGGGTTGTTGCCGTCGTTGACGCCGATCTCGAAGTGGTCGATCACGCCGGCCTCGACCGGGATGAGCGCGGACGCGGTGCGGGAGCTCACCGGGTCGGTGGCGGTGACCAGCTGCTGGTTCGGATCGGCCAGGGTCTCGAGCGTGACCTGGAAGACGCCGGTGCCGGTCTGCAGGCTCTGGGGCGCCGCGGGGAGGGTCGCCTGGGGATCGGTGCTCGTGAACACCAGCTGGATCGGCAGGAACGGACTCACCGCGCCGATCGGGTTGTAATAGTAGTCGGTGGCGATGACCTGGACGTTGAACGGCGAGCCCGCGTCCTGCGGGGACGGAATGCCGATCTTGCCGGGCGCGTAGATCGTGCCGGCGTCCAGAGTCTCGCCGGGCGCGATCACCATCAGCCGCTGGTAGGTGTTCGGCGAGACGCGCAGCGGGCTCGAGAAGCTGTCCGCCTGGCCGCCGACGCCGGCCTGCAGCAGCTGGTCGCCGTGCGTCGCCATCAGGGCGCTGTAGACGCCGGTGCCGTTCAGGGTGATGACGCCGCTCTCGATCAGGCTGCCGCCGCCGTCCAACAGCAGCAGGTGGCCCGTCGGGCAGGTGACCGCGACGGTGCGCGCGCCCGAGACGAGGTTGCCGTAACGGTCCACGGCCCGGATCTCCAACGGCTCGACCATCTGCCCGGCGACGATCGGCGTGGGCAGGCCGATGTTGCCGCCGAAGGCCGGGTCGTTCAGGCCCGGGGTCCAGGTCTGGCCCGGCAGCGTGAACAGGACCTTCTCCATGGGACCCGCGTTCACCTGGAAGTCGCCCGACAGCGTCACCACGCCGGTGTTGCTGTCGACGATCAGCCGGGCGCTGAACGCGCGCTTGGTCACCTGCACCGACGCGTTCAGGACGCCGGCGACGAAGTTGTTGCTGGTGGCGATCAGGTAGTCCGCGCTCTCGTCGCCGGCGCCGATGCGGACGCGCATCGAGACGGGCCCGTTGTACGGGAACACGTTGTTGAACGAGTCGTAGGCGCGCACCCGGATCTGGAACGGGGTCGTGGTCGCCTGCACGGCGTTGGTGTCGAGCACGGCGTAGTCGAACGAGAAGTGGTGCAGCCCGGCCGGGTTGACCTGGACGTTGGCCGAGCTCGAGGTCGAGATGGCCCCGGAGGCGGTGACGGTCACCTGGCGCAGGCCCGAGGTCATCAGCGTGGCCGACTGGTCCTGGACGGTGTTGCTGCTCATGGCGCCGCCGGCGGGCAGCGACACGCCGGGCGCCGCGTCGTTCGCGCTCCAGGCCAGCGTCGGGAAGGGGGCGCCCGCCACGGGGTTCCAGTACTGGTCGGTGGCGTAGACGTCGATGCCGGTGAACGGGAAGCCCGAGATCTGGGCGATCGCCGTGCCGCTGCGGCCCGGGCTGACGCCCGGCGTGAGGGTCTGGCCCGGCAGCAGCAGCACGACCCGGCTCAGGGCCCCCGGGTAGAGGGGAGCGACGAGCCCGCTGCCGGCCGCGGCCGCGGCCTGGGTCGGGTAGACGACGGTGTTCAGGGCGTTGACGGTGTTCTGCTGCAGCGAGGGGTCGGTGCCCTGGAACACCACGGCGACCGTGGCGACGCCGAACGTGAACGAGCCGCCGCTGACGGTGATCGACGGGCCGGCGGTGAAGTGGCCGAGGGCCGGCGTCAGCACCACGTCGTCGTCGAAGTTGCGGACGGCCGCGTTCAGGAAGTCGCGGGCGGTCACGGTCAGCGTGACGGCCTGGCCGACGTACTTGTCGCCGGCCGGCACGCCGAATTCGAAGTGGTGGACGAAGTTGTAGCAGTTGAGCTCCACCTGGGCGAACGGCACCGAACCGTCGTCCTGGTCCGCGACGCGCAGCCGCACCGGCTGGCCGTCGTCCAGGAAGTCGATCCCGGCGAAGATGTGCTCGCCGTTCTGCAGGTAGGCCGATTCCGGCATGTTCGCGGCCACGTCCGGCGAGGAGAGCGCGGCGCGGATGTAGTCCGCCGCGGTGTCGGTCGTGCCGTCGGCGTTCACCGCCCGCACGAGCACGCTGAACTGCTCGTAGATGGTCACCGACGGCCGGCCGTCGACGATCTCGGGGTTGATCACCGAGATCTCGAGGTGGTCGAACGCCTGGGCGACCGCCGGGACCAGGGCCAGGAGGCCCGTGGCCAGGACGGTGGCGAACCTGCTGCGCTTGCGCTCGTTCATGGTCATCCCGCCGTGGAAGGGAGCCTGGGACGTCCGGGGTGCGGACGGCCGTGCAGAATGCAAAGCCGGGCAAGGAGATCCGGCGTTGCGGCACGGGCCAGCGGGTCCAGGTGCAAGCGATATGCCACAGGTCGGGGTGAGCGCCGATTACGTAACATCCTTTTGCACAGGACATTGCAGTCGTCCCGACTTGCGGGTCGCAATGTGCTCGTGGACGGGGGGTTGGCCTCCGGAGCGGGGACGCCGGACCGGTACCGGCGAACCGCCGGGGAGCGCCGCGGCTCCCGGCCGGTGCTGAAGTCGGCATCCGCGATCGCGACGAGGGTGGATCGGGTCAGGCATTTCCTGTCCGCGGGCGAGCCGACCGTGCAAGATCCGATGACGACGCGACGGGGACCATCGCGGCGCCGATGAGTCGGATGTCGGCGATCGATTGGGGGTTGTTCGCAGCCGTCGCCTGTGATTAAGTTCCCCGGCGCCGGCGGCCCGCGCGGGGCCGCCCTCGGTGGACGTACGATCGGGAGAACACATCTTGTCCAGGACCGCCAGGCGCCCGCGGCTGACCGCCGCCACCGCCGACCCCCACTGGCTTTACGAGAACGCCGTGCAGAACCCCGAGGCCGAGGTCGAGTTCATCGACCGCGCCTTCGCCGCCGCCTACGGGCGCCTCCCGCGCGACCTGCGCGAGGATTTCTGCGGCACGCTGAACCTGGGCAGCTGCTGGATCCGCCGACGGCCGGACAACACGGCCCTGGGCGTAGACCTGGACGGCCCCACCCTCGACTGGGGCCGCGAGCACAACGTGCTGCCCCTGGGCGCCGCCGCCGCGCGCGCGACGCTGGTGCAGGACGACGTGCGCCGCGTGTCGGGGCCGCCCGCCGACGTGCTGGCCGCCACGAACTTCTCGTGGTGGTGCTTCCACGGGCGCGCGGAGCTGAAGGGTTACCTGGAGAACTGCCGGAGGTCGCTGCGGGACGAGGGCATGCTGATGCTGGACATCTTCGGCGGCTCGGAGGCCCAGGTGCTCCAGTTCGAGGAGCGCGACTGCGACGGCTTCACCTACGTCTGGGACCAGGACCACTTCAACCCCATCACCCACGAGTACGTCTGCCGCATCCACTTCCGCTTCCCCGACGGCAGCGAACTCACCGACGCCTTCGTCTACCGCTGGCGCCTGTGGTCGATCCCCGAGGTGCGCGACCTCCTGCTGGAGGCCGGCTTCTCGCTGGTGGAGGTCTACTGGGAGGGCGCCGACGAGGACGGGGAACCGTCCGGCGATTTCCAGATCGACAACGCGGGCGACAACTCTCCGGCCTGGGTGGCCTACATCACGGCATTTCGTTAGCGGTCCGCGCGTCCGGAACGCGGAGCGGGGAGGGTGACCCCTCCCCGCCTTCGTTTTCTGGATTCCCGGCGCGGGTCAACCGCAGTCGCCGCCGCCGCAGCTGCCGCCCCCGCACTCGCCGCCGAGGCGGTCGGCCAGGTTCAGCGTGTAGCCCTTGCGCATGCCGTCGTCGACGTAGTCGATGACGATGCCGCCGCCCTGCTCGACGACCGACACCACGTCGGGCGCCATGATGAAATCGAAGACCTTCGTCGTGACCGTCCTGTCGTCGTCTTTCGGCTCGTCCAGAGCCATGCCCACGGCGGGACCGCCTCAGCCGAAGCCCTGGAAGTAGAGTCGGACGGCCCGCGGGCCGCCCGCCGGCAGGTCGAGGGCGCCGAAGGCGTCCGCGGCCGCGTCGGAGATCCGGATCAGTTCGTTCACATCCCACATCCTCGCTGGAGTGTCGAAATCGGTCTTTCCAGGGTAATCAACGAAGATCGAAACTGCAAGGGAAAGCCCCGGCCGCGGGGCCGGGGCTTCCGTGCGTCTTCGAAGCAGTCGCGGGGCGGCTACTTCACCAACATGAGCTTGCGGACCTGCATCACGTCGGCGCCGATGCGCAGACGGGCGAAGTAGGTGCCGCTGGCCACCTGCTGGCCCGCGTTGTCGGTGCCGTCCCAGGCCACGACGCGCTCGCCGCCGCCCTGGAGCCGCTCGTTGACGAGCGAGGAGACCAGCTCGCCGCGGATGTTGTAGACATTCAACTGTACCAGGTTGTCCCGCGTCAGGACGAAGCGGATCTCCGTCTTGGGGTTGAACGGGTTCGGCACGATGCTCGAGAACCCGCCCGCGGGCAGGACCTGGGGCAGGTCGTCGCCGACGGCCGTGACGCCGACGGTGATGTCCTCGTCGCGCAGCGGGACCAGCTGGAACTCGCCGAAGGCGTAGTCCATGAAGCCCTTCACGGTGACCTGGTCGCCGACGACCGGGACGTACACCATGTTGAAGGCGGCGTTGACGACCAGCGAGTCGGCCCGCGCTCCGGTGTCGGAGCACAGGAACTCGCTGTACAGGGCCGAGCCCAGCGTGTCGAGCACGGTCGAGGTGAAGGTGTTCACCAGGACGCTCTCGTACGCCTCGCCCAGGTAGCCGCCGGGCGACGTGTCGTCGGACAGCACGACGGTGTGCACCTGGTTGTAGGCGGGCAGGGCGTTCTCGAAGGAGACCAGCTCGATCGCGGACCCGTTGTGCGGGTTCATCTCGGTCAGGCCGAAGTACTCCTCGATGTAGCCGCCGACCTGGACCTCGTCGCCGGGCAGCAGGAAGTTGGCGGCGGTGCCCTCGTAGCAGAGCAGGCCGCTG
>JAURXS010000220.1 GCA_030654305.1 bacterium
CCGGGCCGGACCAGCCGCCGGCGCCGCCCGCGGCGGCGGCCCCGCCGCCCGCCGCCAAGCCGACGAAGAAGACGACGGCGCGCAAACCGGCGAAGAAGGCCCCGGGCCGGCCGGCCGCCGGCCCGGCGGAGGCCCGCCCGAAGGGCGCGGCCCCGAAGCCCGCCGCGGACAAGGGGACCCCGGGCAAGGAGGCGGCGAAGACGCCCGCGCGCCGGACGGCCAAGAAGGCGACGGCCCGCAAGACCCCGCCCAAGGACTAGCCGGCGATGACCGGGGAGCGCGTGGACCTCACCAGGGAGCCGAACTGGCGCGAGCTGCTGGAGTTCCACCGCTCCGAGTCGCCCGTCCTCTACGAGAAGATCATCCGCCACTTCCTCCTCGTGCTGATCGAGGAGGGCCTCATGACGCTCGACGAGCTCGAGGCCCAGGTCTCGCGCGTCGCCGGCGACGCCGACTTCCTGCACTGGTCCAACCCCAACCGTCCCGCGCCCTCGCTGAGCGAGGGCGCGGTGGACGAGCTGCGCAACATCGTGCGCGAGAAGGCGGCCGACCTCTGGTCCGACGAGAAGATCGAGGACCTGATCTACATGGCCATCAAGAAGGACCTGGCCCTGCGCCTGGCCGAGATGGCCGACGACCCGTTCAGCTCGTGGCGGGAGATCGGGCGCGAATCGCTCGAGTTCTCCAAGATGCCCATCGGGGGCGCGACGCTGTCGCTGTCCGACGCGATGGGCACGCGCGTGGCCCTGATCCGCCGCCTGCTCTCCGACCAGCTCGAGTACCTGAACATCGCCAAGAACGTGCTGACGATCCGCGACTTCTCGGAGATCATGTCGCGCGTGATCGGCCCCGAGCAGGGCCTGGGCAAGCTGGGCGGCAAGGCGGCCGGCTTCATCCTGGCCCACGACGCCCTATCGAAGGCGCGCCGCCAGGGCCGCGCCGTGGGCCATTTCAAGACGCCCCACACCTACTACATCCGCTCGGACGTGATCCTCGATTTCCTGAAGGCCAACGGCCTCGGCGACCTGGCGAACATCAAGTACCGCGAGGGCGACGACCTGCGGCGGCAGTACAGCATCCTGCAGCGCCTGTACCGCACCGGGCGCTTCCCCACCTACGTGGTCAAGCGCCTGTCGGGGATCCTCAAGACGCTGGGCGAGGTGCCGCTGGTCGTGCGCTCCAGCAGCCTGCTCGAGGACCGGCTCGGCGCCGCGTTCTGCGGCAAGTACAGCAGCCTCTTTGTCGCGAACCAGGGCTCGCTGCACGACCGCATGCACGAGCTGCTGCGCGCGATCACCCAGGTCTACGCGAGCGTCTTCAACCCCGGCGCCATCCAGTACCGCAAGGAGCGCGGCCTGCTGGACTTCCGCGAGGAGATGGCCTGCATCATCCAGCCGGTGGTCGGCCGACGCATCGGGCGCTACTGGCTGCCCGCCTTCGCCGGGGTGGCCTTCGGCTCCAACGACTACACCTGGTCGCCCCGCCTGCGCCGCGAGGACGGCATGGTGCGCCTGGTGGTCGGGCTGGGCACGCGCGCCGTCGACCGCGTGGGCGAGGACTACCCGAAGCTGTTCAGCCCGGGCCAGCCCAGCCTGCGCACCGTCGTGCACCCCGATGAGATCCTGCGCTACAGCCAGCACTTCGTCGACGTCGTGGACCTCGTGGAGAACAGGTTCGTCACGGTGCCCCTGGACCAGCTGATGCGGGAGGCGGGCAACCGCTTCCCGGCCGCGCCGCAGATCTTCTCGATCCACCGCGACAGCCAGCTGATCCCCGCGATGGGCCTGATGTTCAACGTCGACCCGCGCGACATCGTGGTCACGTTCGACGGGCTCCTCGAACGGACCGGATTCGCGCGGCAGATGAAGGAGATCCTGGACGTGCTCGGCGAGACCTGGGGCGTGCCGGTGGACGTCGAGTTCGCCCACGACGGCGAGCACCTCCACATCCTGCAGTGCCGCCCCCAGAGCCGGGCCGGGCACTACGCGCGCGTCGAGATCCCCGCGGGCGTCCGGCCGCAGGACGAGATCTTTTCGGCCAGCCGATTCGTGCAGATGGGGCAGGTCACCGACCTCGAGTACGTCGTCTACGTGCCCGGCGAAGCCTATGCCGAGATCGAGGACTACGAGAGGCTGCTGTCGGTGGGCGCCGCCGTCGGCCAGCTGAACCGCATCCTGCCGCACCGGAAGTTCGTGCTCATGGGACCCGGGCGCTGGGGGAGCCGCGGCGACGTCAAGCTCGGCGTCCGCGTCGACTACGCCGACATCAACCACGCCCGGATGCTGCTGGAGGTCGCCCGGCGCAAGGGCGACTACGTGCCGGACGTCTCGTTCGGCACCCACTTTTTCCAGGACCTGCTCGAAGCCGACATCGGCTACCTGCCCCTGTACCCGGACGACGCCGGGGTGATCTTCAACGAGGAGTTCCTGCTGGGCTCGCCGAACAGCCTGGCGGACCTGCTGCCCGCCCGGGCCGACCTGTCCGACGTGGTCCGGGTCATCCACGTGCCCGCCGTCGCGCAGGGGCGCCTGCTGGACATCATCATGGACGCCGATCTGGGCCGCGCCCTCGCCTTCCTGAAGAGCTCCTGAGCTCACGGTCGGACCTCAAGTCCCCCCCCCGACGGGTCGATGACAACCGAAGAGGCGTCCCGGGCACACCGTCCGGGAGGCCCTCGTTCCATCGCACCGGAGGGGCCGGGAGCTTGACCGTCCGCCAAGACATGAGCGCGGCCCCCGCCGCCTTCCGCGTCCGCTGGCGGGGCGAGTTGGGGCAGCTCGACGGGATGGTGCTGACCGCCGCGGCCAACCCGGCCGCGGAGGATCTCGACGACCTGCTGTGCCTGTTCCACGATCTCGGCTGCGAGGCCGACGCCGCCGGCGACCCGGACGTCGCCGGCCGCGCCCGCGAGGTGGAGAACGTCCTGCTGGACGAGGGCCTGAGCGCCGGCGTCGACCGCATCCTGGACGCGACGGAGTGGATCCTCCACCGGCTGGCGCAGGAGCGCGCGACGGTGCCCGTGGCCGCCGCCCCCGGTCGCGCCGACGTCGTCGACCTGCGGTCGCTCGACCCCGAAACGCTGGGCGACTTCCTGGGCGAGGCCGACGAACACCTGTCCGACGCCGAAGCCAGCCTGATGGCGCTGGAGCGCGCGCCCGACGCGACGGAGCCGATGCACGCCGCCTTCCGGGCCTTCCACACGCTGAAGGGCACGGCCGGCTTCGCCGGGCTCTTGCCCGTCCAGGAACTGGCCCACGCCGCCGAACACCACCTGGACCGCGCCCGTCGCGGCGAGATCGCGCTCGTCGGCGGCGACTTCGACCTGGCCCTGGCGGCCACCGACGCCCTGAAACGGCTCGTCGTCGGCGTGAGCGAGGGCCTGCGGGGCGACGGGCTCCTGCGCGCGCCGCCGGAGGTCCCGGCCCTGGTGGCGCGACTGGCCCCGCCCGCGGCGGCCGGCGGCCTGGTGATGCTCGCCAAGGGACGGGAGCGCCGGCGCGACGCCGCCGCGCCCGCGCCGGTGCCGTCCCCCGCGCCGTCCCCCGTCGCCACGGCGCACGCCGCGCAGCGCGAGGCCGTGCGCGTGAGCGCCGACCGGCTCGACCTGCTGGTCGACACCATCGGCGAGCTGGTGATCACCGAGGCGATGATCCAGCGCCACAGCGATCCGCGGCTGCTGCCGGTGGAGCAGCAGCGCAACCTGGAACGGCTCGGCAAGCTCAGCCGCGAGCTGCAGCGCATCGGGCTGGACGTGCGCATGGTGCCGGTGCGCCCCGTCTTCCAGAAGATGACCCGGCTGGTGCGCGACCTGGCCCGCAAGTCGGGCCGCGACGTGGAACTGCGCACCGGCGGCGACGAGACCGAGCTCGACCGCTCGGTGGTCGACCTGCTGACCGACCCGCTCATCCACCTGCTGCGCAACGCGGTGGACCACGGCATCGAACCCGACCCGGCGACGCGGGTCGCCGCCGGCAAGCCGGCGCGCGCGGTCATCGACCTGCGGGCCTACCACGAGGGCGGCAGCATCGTCCTGGAGGTCGAGGACGACGGCCGGGGACTCGACCGCGACGCCATCCTCGACAAGGCCGTCCGCCGGGGGCTGCTGCCGGCCGGCGCGCAGCCGGCCGACCACGAGATCCACGACCTGATCTTCCTGCCCGGCTTCTCGACGGCGGCCCAGGTCACCGAGGTCAGCGGGCGCGGCGTCGGCCTGGACGTGGTGCGCCGCAACCTCGAGGAGCTGCGTGGCGGGATGGAGCTCGACTCGCAGCCGGGGCGCGGCTGCCGTTTCCGGTTCCGGCTGCCGCTGACGCTCGCGGTCATCGACGGGCTGTCGCTGCGGGTCGGCGTCGAGACGTACCTCGTGCCCACGCTCGCCGTGCGCCGGATCGTCATGCCGGAGCCCGCGGATCTCGTGCGGCCCTCCGACGCGGACGAGCTGCTGCGCCTCGACGGGGAGCTGATCCCGCTGCTGCGCCTGCGCGACTGCTTCGGCATCGCCGGCGCCCCCGCACCGTCGCGGCCGGTGGTGCTGGTGGTCGAGGGCGACGGTTGCCGCATCGGCCTGGTGGCCGACGAACTGCTCGGGCAACAGCAGGTCGTGATCAAGGGGTTCGACGGCCCCGCCGGCGGCGCGCCGGGCATCGCGGGGGGCACCATCCTCGCCGACGGCAGCGTGGCGCTGATCCTGGACGCTTCGGGTCTCGTCCGCTCCGCGCGTGCGAGGTGCGAGCGGGTCCGGGCCGCGCCGGCCGGAGCCTGAACGAGGGACTCGGTCCCGAGCAACGGAGTGCAGGCATGGAGACGCTCACGAGACACGTGCCGGTCGCCCTTCCCGGGCGCTACCTGGGTTTCCGGCTGGGTGGCGAGACCTACGGGCTCGAGATCGGCGTGGTGCAGGAGATCGTCGGGATGCTGCCCGTGACCAGGGTCCCCGGGGCGCCGGCCCACGTGCGCGGGGTCGTGAACCTGCGCGGGCGGGTCGTCCCGGTCGTCGACCTGCGCTCCCTGTTCGGGATGGCAGCGGCGGACGAGACCCGGCGCACGTGCCTGGTGGTCTGCCGGATCGAGGACGAGACGGAGACCGTGGTCGCCGCCGCCGTCGCCGACGACGTGACCGAAGTGATGCGCATCGACGCCGCGGGGGCGCCGCCGCCGGCGGACGCCGCCGCCGGTGCCTGCGTCGCGGGTCTGGCGCAGCAGGGCGGCCGCGTCGTCATCCTGCTGGACGCGACCCGCCTGTTCATCAGCGCCGGCGGGATGGGGGGCGCGGCATGAGCCTGCGGCAGGTCGGCACCTGGGCCGAGACGGAGCCGTCGTCGTCGGGCGGCGTCGCCGAAGCTCGACTTTCGGTGCACGAGTTCGCCCGCCTGCGCGACCTCCTGCACGAGCACGCGGGGCTCTCGTTCGACGAGGGGAAGTCGGCCCTGCTCGAGGCGCGGTTGCGCCGCCGCCTGCAGGCCCTGGGCCTGGCGGACTTCGCCGCCTACCTGGCCGTGCTGGATTCCGGGGCCGGGACGCGCGAGATCGTCCACCTGGTCGACGCCGTCGCCACCAACGTCACGCGCTTCTTCCGCGAGCCGGAGCACTTCGCGTTCGCCGCCGCCGCCGCTCGCCGGCTGGCCGCCGAGGGCCGGCGCCTGCACTTCTGGTCGGCGGGCTGCGCCACCGGCGAGGAGCCCTATTCGCTGGCGATGGTCCTGGGTTCGTCCCTGCCGGCCGGCACGGACTGGCGCATCCTGGCCACGGACATCTCGACCCTCGCCCTGCAGAAGGCCCAGCAGGGCAACTACACCGCCTCGCAGGTCGAGGCTGTGCCGTCCCGTTACCAGAGGACGGCCTTCTCGAACCGGACCGGCTCGCAGGGCGAAATCCGGCGCATCGACGACGACCTCAAACGCATGATCCTGTTCCGGCGCCTGAACCTGGGCCGCACGCCGTACCCGGTGCGCGGCGTCTTCGACCTCGTCCTTTGCCGCAACGTGATGATCTACTTCGATCCGCAGCAACGGGCGGACGCCGTGGCGGAGTTCCACCGGCTGTTGCAGCCGGGCGGCCACCTGATCGTCGGGGAAGCCGAGAACCTGCTGGGTCTCGAAGGCCGGTTCGAGCGCAAGCAGCCGGCCGTCTACAGGAGGGTCTGAGATGATCCATCGACCTCGCGACGGGAAGGGAGGGATCCGATGAGCGTGCTGCTCGATGCCGCCCAGGCCCAGAAGTCCGGGCGGACCGTCATCACGGTGGACATCGCCGAGATGGCGGTCGTGGCGGACCCCGCCCTGATCCTGGTGACGTACTCGCTCGGGTCCTGCGTGGGGGTGAGCGTCTTCGACCCCGAGGCGGGCGTGGGCGGGCTGATCCACTGCATGCTGCCCCTGTCGAGGATCGACCCCCGCAAGGCCGCCGACCGCCCCGCGATGTTCGTCGACACGGGCCTGCCGGCGCTGCTGCAGGCCGTCTACGATCTCGGCGCGAACCGCCGCAACCTCCAGCTCAAGGCGGCGGGCGGCGGGGCGCCCCTGGGGCCGGACGAGGTCTTCAAGATCGGCCAGCGCAACCTCGAGGTGCTGGGCAAGGTGCTGTGGAAGAACGGACTCGAGCTGCGGGCCCAGTGCGTGGGCGGATCGCAGGCGCGCACCCTGGCCCTGGACCTGCAGTCCGGGCGCACGGTCGTCCGGACGGACGGAAAGGAGTCGGAACTGTGAGCCTCAAACGAGAGATCCTGGCCAAGGTGCACGCGGTGCCGCCGCTGCCGGAGGTCGTTTTCAAGCTGCAGAAGTACTGCAACGATCCCAACGTCAGCTACTCCGAGCTGGCGAAGGTCATCGAGGTCGATGCGGGCCTGACCACCAGCCTGTTGCGGCTGGCCAACTCGGCCTATTTCGGCTGCGAGCAGTCGATCGGCTCGGTGCAGTACGCCATGACCCGCCTGGGATTGAAGCGGGTCTACCAGATCGTGCTGGCCGTGTGCGTGGCGCCGATGAGCCGCAAGCCGATCCGCGGTTACGACCTGGCCCCGGCCATGCTGTGGCAGCACGCGATCGCCACCGCCATGGCCTCGGAGTACCTCGCCCAGGAGCTCGGCGGCGCCGACCCGGCGGACGCCTTCACCGCCGGCATGCTGCACGACATGGGCAAGATCGTCCTGGGCAACTTCGTCGACGTGGACATGGACAAGATCAGGCGGTCGATGGACCAGAGCGGCATCCCCTTCGACGAGGCCGAGCGCGAGGTGTTCGGCACCGACCATGCCTCCGTCGCCGCCGCGCTGCTCCAGCGCTGGCAGCTGCCGGCCCGCATCGTCGCCGCGGTGCGGTACCACCATCACCCGTCCGCCTGCGCCGAGCCCGAGCCGTTGCTGGACATCGTCCACATCGCGGACGTCCTGTGCCGGGACGTGGGCTGGGGCATGGGCGCCGACGCCCTGCTCTACCGCTTCGACCCGACGTCGGCGACGCGGCTGTCACTGCCGCCGGACATCGCCGAGCAGACCATGGCCGAGGTCTCGCTCGGTCTCGAGGGGATGGTGGAGATCTTCCGGACCCTCGGCGCCCCGCAGGCCCAGCCGGTGGGTTGATCCCGCCGCCGCGCAGCAGGAAGGCCGCCCCCGCGGGGAGGGCGGCCTTCGCGTGCCGGGGGGCGGCGGTCAGCTGCTGCGGAAGGCCAGCCGGGCCGGACCGAGCGGCGAATCCGCGACGAGTTCGAGCCGCAGCTTCGGATCGTCCGGCCAGCCTGGTCCCGCGCCGCCCGAGGCGAGCGGGCCGGGCACGGTGTGGGAGTTGCGGTGGGTGTTGTTGACGACGCCGCGCAGGACGTTGACGACCTCCGCGAAAGCTTCCAGCACCGGGGGCGACGGGCTGCCGTCGGCCACCTGTTCGCGCATGCTGCTCTCCGGCAGCATGATCAGCGATCCGCCCAGCAGCACGAGCGTGCGCAGGTCGGCGACCACGACCCCGACCTCCGAACCCTCGTCGTCCAGCAGGGGGATGCGCCAGGCGTCGTCGGATGCCGCGGGCGGGTCCCACGCGGGGCCCTCCGGCGCCGGGTTGTAGCCGGCGGGCTGCCCCACGGTCCGGTCCAGCGTTTCGAGCAGGACTCCGGCGGCGAATCTAAGGCTCATCTCGACCGTCTCCCGGTTCGTCGGTCTGCAGCCATCCGAGCAGCACGTGGAGCTGGGGATCCTTGGCGCCGGCGGCCAGCCGCACCGTCTCCCGATCGTGCGACGTCGGCTCCCGGTCCGGCCATCCCGTCGCGAACACCGGCAGGGCGAGGTGCAGCGCCGTCCCGCGGTGGTCGCGCTTGAAGACGCCGGCCGCGATGTTGACCAGTTCGTTGAGCGCGTCGGCCAGTTCCTCGCGCGCGGGGTCCTCGTCGGGATCCAAGGCGTACAGCCGCTGCGCCAGCCGGCGGGCGCTGAGCGCGTCCGCCACCAGCGTCAGGCGCCAGCGGCCGTCGCGGGCGGCGAGGTCGATGCCGCTGCGGCACCAGCCCTCCGGTCCCGCCTCCCCGCGATCGCAAGGCGGCAGGGCCCGCAGCGTCAGGCCCAGCTGCATCTCGCACGTCTCGCGCACCGCGTCGGCGGCGGACTCGAGGGGGGTGGTGCCGGTCGCCGTCCTCACGCGACGAACGCCTCCAGGGCCAGGTTCATGTCCTCGGGCGTGAACGGCTTCGCCAGCAGGAAGTCCGCCCCCGCCTCCTCGGCGAGCTGCCTCATCTCGTGCGTGTTCTCGGAGGTGACGAAGCCGAAGGGGATCCCGATGCCGGCCTCGTTCAGGGCCCGCTTGAATTCGAGGCCCGACATGTGTGGCATGTGCCAGTCCGACAGGATCAGGTCCGGCCGGGAACCGCGCACGATCTCGAGGGCCTCGGCACCGTTGCCGGCCTCGAGGATCGTCAGGCCGCCGAAGCCCGCTTGGCGCAGGGTGCGCTGGATGATGCGCCGCATGGCGCGCGAGTCGTCGACGATCAGGATCTTCATGGTCGCGCTCCGGGACGAGGATGGTTGCCGGTCCGGCCGCCGCGGGCGTGCGCCGGGTCTCCAGATTATCGGCGCGGGGAGTCGCGCATTGAGCGGAATGCGGCCCCTGGGGGGCGCCGGCGCGGCGATTCCCTTGTCAAGGGACGGCCCTGCGGCCATCATTCAGGCGGGGCGCCGCCGCGGGCGGGTCCCGCGTCCTCGGACCACGGCCGGAGCAACCGCGAGGTGGGACCATGGCAGGCAGGGGAGAGGCGGGCAGCCGGGGCGCCGGCGTGCGCTCGGACTGCTGGATCTCGGTGGAGCTGCGCGACGGAGGCGGTCTGGAACTGACCGTCGCGAGCAAGGTGGCCTCGATGTACGGCGCGCGCATCCGGACGCAGGTCGCGGACGGTTGCCGCGCGTTGGGCCTGGAGCACGCGCGCGTCGAGGTCGACGACCAGGGGGCGGTGCCCTTCGTCCTGGACGCCCGGCTCGAAGGCGCGGCGCGGCGCGCCGATCCCGGCCTCGCGCGCGTCCTGCTGCCGGACCTGCGCCCCTGCTGCGCCGCGCCGGCCGTCCGGCGCCGCCTGCGCCGCTCGCGCCTGTACCTGCCGGGCAACCAGCCCAAGCTCTTCCTGAACGCCGGCCTGCACCTGCCCGACGGCGTCATCCTGGACCTCGAGGACGCCGTCGCGCCCGCCGAGAAGGACGCCGCGCGGGTGCTGGTGCGCAACGCCCTGCGCGTGGTGGACTTCGGCGCGGCCGAGCGCATGGTCCGCATCAACCAAGGCGAGCGCGGGCTCGAGGACCTGGACTGGGTCGTGCCGCACAATCCGCACGTGATCCTGGTGCCCAAGGTCGAGGATCCCGCCCAGGTGCGCGCCGTCGCCGCCCGCGTCGCGGCGATCCGCAAGCAGGCGAAGACCGCGGGCGAGGTCTTCCTGATGCCCATCATCGAGTCGGCCCTGGGCGCCTGGCGCGCCTTCGAGATCGCGGCGGCGGACCCGTCGGTGATCGCGCTGGCCGTGGGGCTGGAGGACTACACCGCCGACATCGGCGCGCCGCGCACCCTCGAGGGCCGCGAGTCGTTCTGGGCCCGCAGCCAGGTCGTCAACGGCGCGGTGGCCGCCGGCGCGCAGCCCATCGACACGGTGTTCAGCGACGTCGCCGACGAGGACGGCCTGCGCGCCTCCTGCGCCGAGGCCAAGGCGCTGGGCTTCGTCGGCAAGGGCTGCATCCACCCGCGGCAGATCGCCGTGGTGCACGCCGCCTTCGCGCCCACGCCGGACGAGCTGGCGAAGGCGCAGCGGATCGTGCTGGCGTTCGAGCAGGCCGAGGCGCAGGGACTCGGCGTGGTCGCCCTGGGCAGCAAGATGATCGACGCCCCGGTGGTCAAGCGGGCCCAGGGCGTCCTCGCGACGGCGCAGGCGGCGGGTCTGCTGCCGGCGGACTGGCGCGAATCCGGCAACGAGGGGGGCGCGCGATGACGAAGCTGGTCGAGAACGCCGCGGGCCGCCTGGTGCCGACCGAGATCAACGGCCACCCGGCCGTCCCCTTCCAGGGGGTGGGCCGCTACCGCCCGCAGGGGCGCAAGGCCGCCCCGCCCATCCGCTCCTGCGCCGACTACCCGGCCGACGGCGACAAGACCGCGCCGGACCTCAAGACCGCCCTGCAGCGTGCCGGCCTGCGCGACGGCATGACCATCGGCAGCCACCACCACCTGCGCAACGGCGACCTGGTCGTCAACCAGGTGTTCCGGGCGGCGGCCGAGCTGGGCGTCCGGGACCTGCGCTGGGTGCCCAGCGCGGCCTTCCCCTGCCACGCGCCGCTGATCGAGCTGCTGGAGAGCGGCGTCATCCACCACATCGAGGGCAGCATGAACGGCCCCCTGGGCGACTACTGCAGCCAGGGCCGGATGCGGGGGATGGGCGTGCTGCGCAGCCACGGCGGCCGCTGGCAGGCGATCCAGGACGGCGAGGTCCACATCGACATCGCGGTCATCGCGGCCCCGACGGCCGACCCCTTCGGCAACGCGACCGGCGACCGCGGCCCGACCGCCTGCGGACTTTTGGGCTTCGCGCTGGCGGACTCGATGTACGCCGACCACGTCATCGTGGTCACCGACAACCTCGTGCCGTTCCCCTGCGTCCCCTGGCAGATCCAGGGCAACAACGTCGACCAGGTCGTCGTGATGGACCGCATCGGCGACGCCAGCAAGATCGTCTCGGGCACCACCGAGATCACCAAGTCGCCCGACCGCCTGCTCATCGCCGAGCTGACCGCCCGCTTCTGCGACGAGGCCGGCATCATCCGCGACGGCTTCAGCTTCCAGGCCGGCGCCGGCGGCACGGCCCTGAGCTTCGCCCTGTTCCTGCGCGACATCATGCGCGAGCGCCGGATCAAGGCGCGCTTCGTGCGCGGCGGCAGCACCCAGTACCTGGTCGACATGCTCGAGGAGGGCCTCACCGACTACATCCTCGACGGCCAGACCTTCGACCTCGCCGGCGTGCGCTCGATGCGCGAGAACCCCGGCCACGTCAACACCAGCCCCTTCACCAGCTACAACTGGCACGGCAAGGGCAACTTCGCCAGCCTGCTGGACGCCGTCGTGCTGGGCGCCACCGAGGTCGACGTCGACTTCAACGCCAACGTCGTGACCCACAGCGACGGCCGGCTGCTGCACGGCATCGGCGGCTGGATGAACTGCCTGGCCGGCAGGTGCACCATCCTGCCGATCCCGAGCTTCCGCGACCGCATCCCGGTGCTGGTCGACCGGGTGACCACCCTCTGCGGCCCCGGCGAGCTGATCGACGTCGTGGTCACCGAGCGGGGCATCGCCGTCAACCCCCTGCGGCAGGACCTGCTGGGGAAACTGCGGGGCAGCAGCCTGCCCCTGCGCGACATCCGCGACCTCAAGGCCGAGGTCGAGGAGATCGTCGGCGGCCCCCCCGCGCCGCCGGAGCTGGGCGAGAAGGTCGTGGCCGCGATCAAGTGGGTGGACGGCACCGTCATCGACGGCGTCCGGGAAGTGAAGGGCTAATTCCAGGCCCGGATTTCCACTTTAGCCTTGGCGGTTCCGGACGATTGCAGGTAGTATGGAAGCTCCCGCGAGCGGTTCCGCACCCCATTTCACCTTTCAAGGAGATCCGACGTGAGCCAGAAACCGGCCGTTTCCGCGACCCGTGCCCTCCTGCCCCTCGTCCTGGTCACGCTGCTGGCCATGCTGGCCTTCGCCGCCGCGGCCCAAGCCGGTGACAAGGACGTCATCGAGTCGGTCACCCGCAACGACGTCCAGGAGCTGCTCGAGGATGAAGGTTACTCCGTCGAAGTCGACGAGGACGGCGACCTGCTCTGGAAGCTCGAGGGCTACAACACGTGGATGTTCGTGGCCAAGGACGGCGAGTCGCTGCAGTTCTACGCGCCCTTCGGCGACGGCAACGCCACGCTGAAGAAGGTCAACACCTGGAACCAGACCCGCCGCTACTCCCGCTCCTACCTCGACGACGAGGGCGATCCCCGTCTCGAGCTGGACCTGGACATGGCCGGCGGCGTGACCGTGGCGCGGATCAAGGATTTCTTCCTGACCTGTCGGGTCTCGTTCACGGCCTGGACCACCGAAGTCGTCCAGTAGCCGCAGGCGGCGCATCCATGTCCGAAACAGTCACCGGTGTCCTCGGTCTCGACAAGCGCGGCGGCGGCTACCTGCGCAGCCCCGCGCGGTCGTTCCAGTCCCGTCCCGAGGACCCCTGGGTCCCGCCCCAGCTCGTGCAGAAGCACGCGCTGATCGACGGCGCCGTGGTCGAGGGGACGCTCGAAAAGGGCCGCAAGGGCCCGCAGCTCGGGGACGTGTCCTCGGTCTGCGGGCTCTCGCCCGCCGCCTTCCGCGGCCGCACCCACTTCGACAAGCTCACCGCGATCAACCCCGCCGATCGCTTCCACCTGGGCGACGGCGGCAACGTCACCATGCGCATCGTCGACCTGGTGGCGCCGTTGGCCCGCGGCACGCGCGCGATGATCGTCTCGCCCCCCAAGGCGGGCAAGACGCAGATCCTCGAGGACCTGGCCATCGCCATCTCCGCCTGCGACCCCGACGCGCGCATCGTCGTGCTGCTGATCGACGAGCGGCCCGAGGAGGTCACCCACTTCCGCCGGCGCGTGCCGGCCGAGGTGCTGGCCAGCTCCAGCGACCAGGACACGGCCACCCACGTGCGGCTGGCCGAACTGGCGATGGCGCAGGTGCGCTGCGAGCTGGAGTGCGGGCGCGACGTGGTGGTGCTCATCGACAGCCTGACGCGGCTGGGACGGGCCTTCAACCTGCACGCCGCGGGCTCGGGCCGCACGATGACCGGCGGCCTGGACGCCCGCGCGCTGGAGATCCCCCGCAAGATCTTCGGCATGGCCCGCAACATCGAGCACGGCGGCTCGGTGACCGTGGTCGCCTCCGCGCTGGTGGAGACCGGCTCGCGCATGGACGACCTGATCTTCGAGGAGTTCAAGGGCACGGGCAACAGCGAGATCGTCCTGGACCGCTCGCTGGCCGAGAACCGCGTCTTCCCGGCCATCGACCTGCGCGCCAGCGGCACCCGCCGCGACGAGCTGCTGTACTCGGTCGAGGACATGGCCCGCCTGAACACCCTGCGCCGCCGCATGGTGCAGGCCGACCCCAAGACCGCCATGCTGGGCCTGCTGAAGCTCATCGAGCAGACGACCGACAACGCCGCGCTGCTGCGCAGCGTGTCGGCGCTGTGAGCGCCGGCCGCGCCAAAGACCCTCTGCAAGCCATCCCCGGCATCGGCCCGAGCCTCGCCGCTGACCTGCGCGAGCTGGGGATGCGCGAACCCGCCGACCTGCGCGGCCTGGACCCCGAGCGTCTCTACCGCGACCTCTGCGAGACCCGCGGCGCGCGGCAGGACCCCTGCGTCCTGTACGTCTTCCGCTGCGCGGTCTACTACGCCACGACCGCCCCCGCCGACCGCGACCCCGAACTGCTCAAGTGGTGGAACTGGAAAGACCGCGCCTCGGCCTGACCCCGCCGCATCCCTGACGCAGTCTCGCACCGTCCTGACGGGGTGTCCTGCAGGCCCTGACGCCAGGAGGGCGAAAGGGCCGAACGGCCAAGCGCCCCGGGCACACGAGGTGCCGGGGGCGCGTCCCCGTCAGGACGGTGCGAGACGTCCTTCAACCAAACCGCTTCATCCGCGTGGGAGCTCGCCGCCGCCCCCCGCCGCCGGACCGTCCCGACGCCGCGGCGCGACGCACCGGGTTCAGGGCCGTCTCGGGCGTGAAGGCGCCGTAGTCGAAGCCGTCGATGCGGCGCCGCTCCAGCGGCACGCCCAGGGTCTTCTCGATGCGCTCGATCAGCTCGCTGTCGTCGCTGTCGACCAGCGTGAAGGCCTCGCCGGTGAGCTGGGCGCGGCCGGTGCGGCCGATGCGGTGGGTGTAGGCGTCGACGGTGTCGGGCGCGTCGTAGTTGATGACGTGCTTGACCGCGGTGACGTCGATGCCGCGGGCCGCGATGTCGGTGGCGACCAGGATGTCGTAGCGGCCGCTGCGGAAGCCGTCGATGGCCTGCTGCCGCTTGCTCTGCGGCATGTTGCCCTGCAGCTCGGCGACGCGCATCCCGGAGCGCTCGAGGTCGTGGGCCAGGCTGCGCGCGCGGTGCTTGGTGCGGGTGAAGACCAGCGTGCGGCCGGTGGCCTCGCTGCGCAGCAGCGTCTCGAGCATGCTCTTGCGCAGGCGGTCGGTCGTGGGGTAGATCGAATGGGCGACCGTGGCGGCCGGGGCGATGGTGTCGACCTGGACGGCGAGCGGGTTGCGCAGGATCCGGTCGGCCAGGCCGCGGATGTCCATCGGCATGGTCGCCGAGAAGAATAGCGTCTGGCGGTCGACCGGCAGCTCCCGCAGGATGCGCTTCACGTCCGGCAGGAAGCCCATGTCGCACATCCGGTCGGCCTCGTCCAGGACCAGGATCTCGATCCCGGACAGGTCGGCGTCGCCCTCGCCCATGTGGTCGAGCAGGCGACCCGGGCAGGCGACGATGATCTCGGTGCCCCGGCGCAGGGCCTGGGCCTGGGAGGCGCGGCCGACGCCGCCGTACACCGTCGCGCTGCGCAGGCCGGTGCGGCGGGTCATCGTGTGGAAGAAGCCGTGGATCTGCTCGGCCAGCTCGCGCGTGGGCGCGATGATCAGCGCGCGCGTGCGGCCGCGGGGGCCGTCGAGCAGGCGCTGGAGGATGGGCAAGGCGAAGGCCGCGGTCTTGCCGGTGCCCGTCTGGGCTACGCCCAGGACGTCGCGGCCGGCCATGACCTCGGGGATCGCCTGGCGCTGGATGGGGGTCGGCTTGGTATAGCCGGCGGCGCGCACGCCATCGAGGATGCGCGGATCAAGTCCGAAAATGTCGAAACTCACTCAGGGTTCTCCTTGGCTCGGATGAGCCAAGTCGCATTCTCAGCTCGTAACGCGGAATTTATGGGGGTCGGGATGCGAACCATGTCTTTGATGCCCGACGGATCCCCCCCACCATAAGCATCCCGGCCGGGAAGCGCCAGGACGGAATCGCCGGCGGCCCCCGGCGGGGTCCCGGCTCAGCCCAGGACTTCCGCCAGGAACCGCTCGTCGGCGGCGGCCACCTTGCCCATGATCGCGGCGATGGCGGGCGGGAACAGGCGCCCCATCAGGCCCACGTTCAGCTTCGCCAGCCACACCGACCCGTCCTGCGTCTCGTAGACGGCCCAGGTGCAGGGCATCATCCCCGACAGGGTCGGGTCCAGGCGCAGCATGTCGGAGGCGTGGCGGGGGTTGCAGACGAAGAAGAAGCGCAACCGGGCCAGGTTCGCCGGTGCCAACCCTTTCTTCTCCAGGACGGCGTAGGCGTCCCAGGCCGGCAGGGGCAGGCTCCACCCCTCGGGATCGGCCGGGATCACGCGCTCGATCGTGGCGCAGGTGTCGTCGAAGCTGCGCCGGCTGCGGCGGGGGGCGATCATCCGCGTGCGCAGCACGCCGACACCGACGCCGGCCGCCAGCGCGAGACCGAGGATCAGGCCCAGGACCAGGGCGAATGTGGGGTTCATCGGGACCTCCGGGTGGTCGGTGGTTGTGTCCGGTCGCCAAGATAGTGAAAATCCACGCTCGGGAAAGGTCGCCGCGCGCTATGGTCGCTGCCCGGCGGTTCCCGTATACTGAATGTGGTCCGGCCACCCGTCAGGCAGGTCCGGCCTCCCGTCAGGAAGGGGACCGACGTGTCGATCGCCCGCCGCCCCGCCATCATCATGCTGGCCGTACTGCTCGTCTGCGCGGCTTTCGTCCGCGCCCAGACCGATCCCGGCATCCCCCTGCCCAACGCCGCCGAGCGCGTGAAGCCGCTGGGGCACTGGCCCAACGGCGCCTGCTACGCGGCCTGCGCCATGGGGGACACCGTGCTGGTGGGCAACGGCGCCGCCCTGGAAATCGTCGACTTCCACGACCCCGCCGCGCCCGTCCGCCTCGGGACCCTCACGCTCCCGAGCGAGATCTACTTCCTGGCCGTGGACCGCGGCATCGCCTACGTGAGCCTCATCGAGTACGGGTTCGCGGTCGTGGACGTGCGCGATCCCAAGCACCCGCGCGGCCTCGCCCGGCTGGACGTCCCGGGGCGGATCTACGACATCGTGGTGCGCAACGGCTTCGCCTTCCTCGCCGTCGGCGACCTCGGCCTGCGCGTCATGGACGTCCGCGACCCCAAGACCCCGCGCGAAGTGGCCGCGTACAGCACCGACGGCACCCTGTTCGAGGTCGACCTGCAGGACCACCTGGCCTACCTGTCGTACGGGTCGGGGGGCGTGCACGTCCTGGACGTCACCTGGCCGACCGCGCCCAAGCCGGTGTCGGTGACCAAGCCCTGGGATTCGGTGCGCGGCCTGAGCCTGCGCGGGAACCACGCCTACTGCGCGCTCGGCAACGACGGTTTCGGCGTCCTGGACCTGACGACGCCCACCGCGCCCCTCGCCGTCGTCACCTACCCGCTGCCCGGCAACGTCGTGGACGCGGTGACCGTCGGGGACCGCCTCTACGTCTCCGGTTTCAGCTGCGGCTTCCAGTCCTTCGACCTCACGGCTGCGGCGGCGCCGGTCTGGACGGGGTCGCTGCCCTACGACAACTGCCTCACCACGGTCGCCGGCCGCGACTGGCTCTACGTGCCGACCAGCCCCACCGGGCTGGCGGTGGTGTCGCAGGCGCCGGGACAGGCCCCGGTCGAGGTCGGCCGCCGCGACGACGGGGGCCACAGCATGAAGATGGACGTCGTGGGCACCGTCGCCTACGTCGCCGGCCGCTACGACGGCCTGCGCATCATCGACGTGCGCGACCCGGCCGCGCCGCGCGGGCTCGGACGCTGGCCCGCGGCCCACGCCCGCGACGTCAAGGTCCGCGACGGGATCGCCTACGTCGCCGCGGAATCGGGGGGGCTGCAGATCGTCGACGTGCGCGACCCCGCCGCGCCGGTCCTGCTCGCCCGCTACCCCTCCTACTACGCCAACTGCATCGTGCTGGTCGGCGACCTCTGCTACGTCGGCGACCGCAACCAGGGCCTGCTGATCGTCGACGTCGCGACGCCGGCGGCGCCGCGGCTGGTGGGGCGCTACTTCGTGCCGGGCCAGTACGTCTACGGCCTGCAGATCCGCGACGGCATGGCCTACCTGGCCTACGGCTACGACGGCCTGCGCATCGTCGACGTGTCCGACCCGGCCCACCCCGTCCTCGCCGGCCACCTCGGCACCGACGGGTTCAGCCAGGGCGTCGACGCGGGCGACGGCTTCGTGGTGCTGGCCGAGGGGAGCGCCGGTCTGCGGATCGTGCTGGTGAGCGACCCCGCCAGCCCGGTGGAAGTCGGTCGCTGCCTCACCAAGGGGCGCCCCGCCGGGGTCGCGCTCCAGGGCGACTTCGTCTACGCCGCGACCTACCCCCACGGCCTGACGATCCTGGACATCAGGGACCAGCGCCTGCCCACGCCGGTCGGCCACTTCGACACCGCCGGCACGGCCCAGAGCGTCGTCGCGCGCGGCCCGCGCCTCTACCTGGTCGACATGGAGGACGGCTTCTGGATCCTCGAGCACGAGGACGTCTACCAGACCATGGACGTGACGCCGTCCGCCGCCGGCCTGCGGTTGTCCGCCGCGCCGAACCCGTTCAATCCCGCCACACAGCTGGAGTTCACGCTGGACCGCGCCGGCCGCGCCCGTCTCACCATCCACGCCGCCGACGGCCGCCTGCTCGCCGACCTCGTCGACGCCGACCTGCCCGCCGGTCCGCACGCCTTCGTCTGGGACGGCCGCGACGCCGCGGGCCGGCCCGCGCCCAGCGGGTTCTACCTGGCCCGCCTCGCGACGGCGGATTCGACGGTCGGCCGCAAGCTGATGCTCGTGAAGTAGGGCGAAGCAGGGGCGTTCCCGTCAGGACAGCAGCGCGACGATCCGCTCGAGCCCCGCGCGGTCGGCCTCGCCGAAGGCATCCGGCCGCTCGGAGTCCACGTCCAGCACGGCGACCACGGCGCCCGCGCGGTCGCGCACCGGCACGACGATCTCGCTGCGCGAGCGCGCGTCGCAGGCGACGTGGCCCTGGAAGGCGTGGACGTCGGGCACCAGCACCGTCGCGCCGCCGCGGACCCCGGCCCAGCACACGCCCTCCGGACCGCGCAGCACCGCGCAGGCCACCGGCCCCTGGTAGGGGCCGACCACCAGCGCCCCGT
>JAURXS010000221.1 GCA_030654305.1 bacterium
CGGCCCGCGGCGTCGCCGCGAGGAACATCACCGCGGTGCCGGCGGCGGCCGCCGCCAGGGTCCACCGGCGGGTCCGGGCCAGGATCGACGTCGTGTCCAAGCCATCCCCGCTGCGCTCGCGCGCGTGTTCACTTCCGTGACAACAGCAACCAGATCTGCCGGGCCGACGCCGCGAGGCCCAGCATCGCGCCGCAAGCTTCGAAGAGCGGCGTGCGGCCCCAGCGGCCCGCGGCCAGCGTGCCCAAAAAGTAGCCCAGGGCCGGCCCCACGATCAGCATCAACGGGATCGTGGTGTAGGTCCCCAAGTCCCGCAGCTGGCGGCCGCGCTCCTGTTGGGTCGGGCGGCGTCTCAACACGGCCCCCCTGCGCGACGGCGCCCACAATGAGTTACCGGCCGCGCGGCTTGTCAACCGGATATCGGAGTCATTTTCACCATTAACAGCGTTCCGCGGGATCGGACGTCACTTCTGGGGCGCGGGGGCGCCCGGCTGCTGCGGCCGCGGGGTCGCCGCGGGTCCGCCCGGGACCTGCTTTGGGCCGCCCATGCTGCAGTTGCCCTCGAAGAAGACGCCCTCGTCGATGACCAGGCGCTTGGTCTTGATGTCGCCCTCGACGTGGGAACCGCTCTGCAGCTCGATCTTGTTGTCGGCGATGATGTTGCCGAAGAGCTGCCCGGCAATGACTGCGTTCTTGACCCGCACGTTGGCCTGGACGGCGCCGGTCTTGCCGATCACCAGCATCTCGGGGGTCTCGATCTCACCCCGGAACTCGCCCTCGACGCGCAGCGTGCCGACGGCGTGCACCTTGCCCTCGAAACGGCAACCCTGGGCCAGCACCGAGGTCTGGCCGCCGACGTTCTCGTGCGTGTCCGATTCTTTGCCCAGCATGTCCACGTCCTCCTCGACCGGTGACCGGCGGCGGCGTTCGCCGAAGACCGCCGCCGCGCGTAGGTTACCCGAACCGCGGGGGAATTCAACCCCGATGTGCGGCCGTCACGACTGTGTGGCCGTCACGACGATCCCGGCTCCGGGCCGGCGGGACCGTCGGGGCCGGTCGCCGACGCCTCCCCGTCCGCCCCGCCCACGCCGGGGCGCCAGGGCGGGAACACCATGTGGAACCGGGCGCCGGCGCCCTCCAGCAGGTCGATGTGCCCGCCGTGCTCGTGGACGATGCGCGCCACGATCGACAGGCCCAGGCCGGTGCCCTTGCCGTATTCCTTGGTCGTGAAGAAGGGCAGGAACACGCTGTCGCGGGACTCGGCCGGGATGCCGGGGCCGCTGTCCTCGAACAGCAGGCTCACCTCGTCGCGGCCGCCGCCGGCGATGGTGATCGTCACCGCGCCCCCGCCCGGCAGCGCGTCCAGCGCGTTGGCCAGCAGGTTGAAGACCACCTGCTCGATCTCGTTGCGGTTGCCGTAGATCTCGCCCGGGTCGCGGTCCGCCAGCACGACCTCGACGTTCTGCGTGCGGATGGTCTTGTCCATCAGGAAGATGGTCTCGCGCGCGACCTCAGTCAGAGAAAGGCGCGTGCGCAGGCTGCCCGACGGCCTCGCGAAGTTCAGCAGGCCCTTGATGATGGTGCGGCACTGCCCGGTCTGGCGGATGATGCGCTGGATGTCCTCGACGTCGTCGGGGTTGGCGGCGTTCTCCTCCAGCATCTGCGCCGACAGGAGGATCGAGCCGAGCGGCGTGTTGAGCTGGTGGGCGATGCCCGCGGCGAACTGCCCGATGCCGGCGAGCTTCTCGGTCTCGCTCATGCGCTCCTCGAGGTGCTTCTGCGACGTGATGTCGCGGGCGATCACCACGAAGTGGCCGCCGTCCTCGTCCGCGCCGCGCCTCGCGCCGGGCCCCGCGGCCACCGGCGAGACGGTCAGCGAGATCTGCCCGGACTCCTGCTGGCCGCGCCGGCGCAGGGGGAACTCGTAGGTCATGCTGCGGTTGAGCCGGCCGGCGTCGACCATGGCGCGGTCGATCTCCACGGCGCAGCAAAGGTGGATGTCGCGGAACGGGCGGTGCAGCACGTTGCGGCGCGGCGCCGCGAACAGGCCCTCGGCCGCCTTGTTCCACTCCAGGACGCGGCCCTGGTCGTCGAGCAGGAAGATCGCCTCGCCGGCGTGGTTGATGATGTCGCGGTAGCGCCGCTCGGAGCGGCGCAGTCGCAGCTGATCGAGCTGGCGGCGGCGCCCGACGACCCAGATCCCCCAGCCGACGGCCACGAACAGGACCATCGAGGCCACGGCCCAGGCCTGCGACCACAGGCCCAGCGGGCCGGTCGCGTCGGCGTCCGCGGGGAAGGCGCCGCCGCCGCGCACGTGCGCGACCAGGCGCGAGAGGCCCGCCACGACGAACACCAGCAGCACCGCCGACACCGCGAGCAGCAGGGCCAGCAGTGGGTCGGGGCGACGGCGCCGCACGAAGCCTGCCAGCCGGGAGTAGCCCGGCAGGTTCGCCGCCTTCACGGCCGCGCGCCGTTCACGACAGGTCCGTGTCCACGCCGAGGACCGCGAGGATCCGCAGCAGATCGTCGTCCGAGAAGAAGCGGATGGACAGCTCCCCCTTCGCGTCGGCGCCGCGCTCGATCTGCACGGGCGAACCGAGGGCGGCCTCCGCCCGCTCGCGCAGCGCGCGGATCTCGCGGCTCTCGCCGCCGGCGCCGCGCTTGGCGCGGGCGCGCGGCGCCTTGCCGCCGGCGTCGGAGGTCAGCAGCGCGCGCACGCGGGCCTCGCACTCGCGCACCGAGAGGCCGCGGGTGCGGCAGAGCCGCGCCAGCCGCAGCCGCGCGGCGGGATCCACGACGCCCAGCAGCACCTTCGCGTGGCCGCGGCTGAGCTGGTCGTCGCGCACCATGTCCAGGATCTCCTGGTCGAGCGCGAGCAGGCGCAGCGTGTTGGCCACCCCGCTGCGGCTCTTGCCCAGCATGACGGCGAGCTCCTCCTGGGTCGCGCCGTAGCCGTCGAGCAGTTGCTGGAAGGCCGCAGCTTCTTCGACGGGGTTGAGGTCCTCGCGCTGGATGTTCTCGAGCAGGGCGACTTTGAGGGCCTCGGTCTCTTCGTAAGAACAGACGATGGCCGGGATCTCCGCGATGCCGGCCATGCTCGCCGCGCGCAGGCGGCGTTCGCCGGCGACCAAGCAGTACTCCAGCCTGGCGGCGGCGGCCCCCGGACCGGCTTCCGGATCCAGGCGGGTCGCGAGGTGCAGCGGGGCCGCCTCGCCGGCCTTCAGGCGCCTCACCAGGACGGGCTGCAGGACGCCGACCTGCCGCACCGAATCGGACAATTCTTGTAAAGTATTGTCGTTAAATAACTTACGCGGCTGGTCGGGGTTCAGCCCGATCGCGGCGAGCGGGATCAGGCGCGCCTCCCGATCGCCCAGCCCCGCCCCGATGCTGCCGCCGGCGCGGTCGGCCCCCGAGATCAGGGCCGACAGGCCCCGGCCGAGCACACGGTCCTGCCTGGGGTTCATGACGCCTCCTCGCGGCTCGTCAGGCTCGCCGCGGTCGCGGCTGCCGGCTTCTCGTTCCTGGCGATCAGCTCAGACGCCAGGTCCATGTAGCTCTGGGACCCCTGGCATTCGACGTCGTAGAGCAGGATCGGCTTGCCGAAGGACGGCGCCTCGCTCAGCCGGACGTTGCGCGGGATCCTGGTCCGGTACACCGTCTCGCCGAAATAGTCGATGGCCTCGTCGGCCACCTGGTTGGAGAGCTTCAGGCGCCGGTCGTACATCGTCAACAGCACGCCTTCGATGCGTAGGCCGGGGTTGAGGCTCTTTTGCACAAGTTGTACAGTGCTGAGCAACTGGCTCAAACCCTCGAGCGCGTAGTATTCACACTGGATGGGGATAAGGATGGCGTCGGACGCGGTCAGGGCGTTCAGCGTGAGCAAGCCCAGGCTCGGCGGCGTGTCGATGATGACGTAGTCGTAGCGCTCGGTCGCGGCCTCCAGGGCGTTGTCCAGGAAGCGCTCCCGGCTGACCTGCGGCACCAGTTCGATCTCCGCGCCGGCGAGCCGGCGGTCCGCCGGGACCACGTCGAGGTAGGGGATCGCGGTGGTGCGGGCGCAGTCCGCCAGGGCGGCGTTGCCCAGCAGCAGCTCGTAGCTGGTCAGGTCGTATTCGACGATGCCACAACCACTTGTCGCGTTCCCCTGGGGGTCGAGATCCAGCAGCAGCGTCCGCTTTTCGGCGGCGCCCAGGCTGGCGCTGAGGTTGACGGCCGTCGTCGTCTTGCCGACGCCGCCCTTCTGATTGGAGATGGCGATGATCCTGCCCATGAGGCCCTTCCTCGGCGTTGATCGGGTGTGGGACGAGGGTGCGATCAGGAAGATATTCCTTGTTCGGTGAGCACGTCCAGACGATTCTCTGGGTTATCCACAGCCATGAGTAAAAACTTGTTGATAAGATTTGGGCGTCGCCTGCTGGCGGCCTGTTCCACGTGGAACAACCGGGCCTGGCTCCCTGGCTGGGGCCTTGTTCCACGTGGAACACGGAGACCAGGATCAGGCGCCGCCAGGGCGTTGCAGGGGCCGGTCCTGGGTAGCGGGGTAGTGCGAGATGAGGAGCGCGTCGAGACCCGCGGGGTGGCTGAAGGGAAGGCGGCAGCTGAACGGCGCCCCCGGCGTGCCCGGTGCCGCCGCGGCCGGCAGGCCCAATCCCGCTTCGGCCCCATCCGCCGGGGCGCCGTCCTCAGCAGAACAGAAGCGGCAGATGGTGACCGGACTCCCGCCACCGGGGCGCTCACGGCGCCACCCGGACAGGACCTCGTCATCGGTGAGGCGCAGGGCCTTCAGGGTGATCAGGTCATGGGCCGGCGGCAAGGGGCGGGGCGGCGGGGGCTGGCGGCGGCCCCAATGGGCCCGACGAACCTCGACCTGCCAGCCGGCGGCGCGCGCAACCTGCTCGAGGAGCCAGGCGCGCTTGTCGCGGGGCTCGACGAGCAGGGTCCCAACGGGCGCCATGCCGGGAAGGCCGACATCCTGGAGCCAGGCCTGCCAGATGAGCCCCGGGAAGCCGCCGCCGGACCCCAGGTCGATGTAGCGCAAGGGGATGGCGGCTCTTGCGGGGCTGGCGGCTCCTGCGGGGCTGGCAGCTCCGGGATGACCCGACCGGAACCCCGCCCAAGCGTCGTGCAGGGCCCGGAAGGCCGCGTCGCACTCCTGCTGGAGGGCGAGGAGCCGTTGCTCGGGAGCAACCCGGGAAATGAGGCTGAACTGGGCGTTCCAGCGCAAGACTTCAGCGCCATGGTGCGCCAGCGCGGCCCGCGCGGCGAGGGAAAGCTCAGGGCAGCTCACGACGACGCCTCCTTCTCGTCCCGCCACCGCCGGGCCAGGACCGACAGCACGGCCAGGTCGGAGGCGCGCACGCCGTCGATCCGGGAGGCCTGGCCCAGGTTGGCGGGGCGCAGGCGCGCCAGCTTCTCGCGGGACTCCTTGCTCAGGGTCGTCATCCCCGCGTAGGGCAGGTCTTCGGGCAACTCGAGGTTGCCCAGGTGATCCTGGCGGGCCAACAGCTTGTCCTGCTTGGCGATGTAGCCCTCGTAGCGCAGGTCCACGGCCGCCTGCAGCAGGGCTTCCTCGACCAGGCGGGCCGGCAGCGTCGGTTCGCCGGCCGCCGGGAGCAGCGCCGCCGCGACGGCGTCGCGCAGCTCGTCCGGGATGTCCGCCGGCAAAGGTGGCGCGTCT
>JAURXS010000222.1 GCA_030654305.1 bacterium
GCAAAGTTCGAACGGACGAAGGAACACGTGAACGTGGGGACGATCGGTCACGTGGACCACGGCAAGACGACGCTGACGGCGGCGATCACGGAGATCCTGTCGAAGAAGGGCCTGGCGGACTACGTTCCGTTCGACCAGATCGACAAGGCTCCCGAGGAGCGCGAGCGCGGGATCACGATCGCGACCGCCCACGTGGAGTACCAGAGCCTGAAGCGCCACTACGCGCACGTGGACTGCCCGGGTCACGCGGACTACGTGAAGAACATGATCACCGGCGCGGCGCAGATGGACGGCGCGATCCTGGTGGTGTCGGCGGCCGACGGCCCGATGCCCCAGACGCGCGAGCACATCCTGCTGGCCCGCCAGGTGGGCGTTCCGTACATGGTCGTGTTCATGAACAAGTGCGACATGGTGGACGACCCTGAGCTGTTGGAGCTGGTGGAGCTGGAGATCCGGGAGCTGCTGACGAAGTACGAGTTCCCGGGCGACGAGGTGCCGATCGTGAAGGGTTCGGCGCTGAAGGCGCTGGAGAGCGGCGACGCGGACAGCCCCGAGGCGAAGTGCATCTTCGACCTGATCGACGCGTTGGAGAGCTACGTGCCGACGCCGGTGCGCGAGCTGGACAAGCCGTTCCTGATGCCCGTGGAGGACGTGTTCTCGATCTCCGGGCGCGGGACGGTGGCGACGGGCCGCATCGAGCGCGGCGTGGTGAACACGGGCGACAAGGTGGAGCTTGTCGGGGTGCGCGACACGCAGTCGACGGTATGCACGGGCGTGGAGATGTTCCGCAAGATCCTGGACCAGGGCATCGCCGGCGACAACGTGGGCCTGCTTCTGCGCGGGATGAAGAAGGAAGACATCGAGCGCGGGATGGTGGTGTGCAAGCCGGGTTCGGTGAAGCCGCACACGGACTTCGAGTGCGAAGTCTACATCCTGTCGAAGGAGGAGGGCGGCCGTCACACGCCGTTCTTCACGGGCTACCGCCCGCAGTTCTACTTCCGGACGACGGACGTGACGGGATCGGCTCACCTGCCCGAGGGCGTGGAGATGGTGATGCCGGGCGACAACATCAAGATGACGATCGAGCTGATCACGCCGATCGCGATGGAAGAGGGCCTGCGGTTCGCGATCCGCGAGGGCGGCCGCACGGTGGGCGCCGGGGTCGTCGCCAAGATCCTGAAGTGATCGGCCTGAAGTAACGGAGAGACGGCCGGCCCTCCGAGGCCGGCCAGCGACAGGTGAGCAGGCGCCGCGCGGCGGCGATGCTGGAGTAGCCATCGCAGAACAAGGAGAACCGACTTGGCCAAGCAGAAGATCAAGATCCGCCTGAAGGCCTACGAGCCCGCGGTGCTGGATCGCTCGGCGCTGATGATCGTGCAGACGGCCCTGCGGACCGGGGCTTTGGTGCGGGGGCCGGTGCCCCTGCCCACCCGACGCTCGACGTACTGCGTGCTGCGCTCGCCCCACGTAGACAAGAAGTCCCGCGAGCAGTTCGAGATGCGCGTCCACAAGCGGCTCATCGAGATCGAGAACTCGACGCCCCAGACGACCGAGTTCCTCAAGAAGCTGACGCTGCCCGCGAGCGTCGATGTCGAGATCAAGGTCTGAGTCGAAGGCGCCAGGGAGCAACCATGAACGGAATGATCGGCAGGAAGCTCGGCATGACCCGCCTCTTCGACGAGGACGGGCGGCACGTGCCGGTGACGGTGATCGAGGCCGGCCCCTGCGTCGTGACGCAGGTCAAGACGGCCGCCGGCGCGGACAAGTACGACGCCGTGCAGCTCGGTTTCGGCCCGCTCAAGCCGAAGAACACGCCCCGCCCCCAGAAGGGCCACTTCGAGAAGGCCGGCACCGGCCCGCTGCGCATCGTCGGCGAGTTCACCCTCGACGAGGGCGACGCCTACGTCCGCGGCGACCGGGTCGACGTCTCGCTGTTCACGGGCGTGGCCCGCGTCGACGTGACCGGCGTGACGCGCGGGTTCGGGTTCCAGGGGCGCATCAAGCGCTGGAACCAGGGCCGCGGCCCCGCCTCGCACGGCTCGAAGAACGTGCGCATGTCCGGTTCGACCGGTATGCACACCAAGCCCGGCCGCTCGCTCAAGAACACGAGCATGGCGGGCCAGATGGGCAACAAGCAGGAGACCAAGAAGAACCTGTCGGTGGTCCGGGTCGACCAGGAGCGCAACCTGCTGCTGGTCAAGGGCAGCGTGCCCGGAAGCAAGAACGGGATCGTGTACATCCGGGTCAGCCGCTGAGCGGCCCGGCCGGCTCACGAGGGAACAGAGGTCTAACGATGGCAACCGCGAACCTGTACAACCGCAGCGGCGAGACGGTCGGCAAGGTCGACCTGCCCGATTCGCTGTTCGCGCAAGAGGTGCACAAGCAGGCCCTCTACGAGGCCGTGCGCTGCTACCTGGCCAACCAGCGCCAGGGCACGCACGACACCAAGACGCGCGGCGAAGTCTGCAAGTCCAGCCGCAAACTGTACCGCCAGAAGGGCACCGGCCGCGCCCGCGCGGGCAGCGCCAAGTCGCCCGTGCGCGTCGGCGGCGGCACCGTCTTCGGGCCGCACCCCCGCGACTACGGCTACAAGCTGCCCAAGAAGGTCAAGCGCCTGGCCCTGTGCTCCGCGCTGAGCGACCGCGCCGCCAACGAGCGGGTCGCCGTGGTGGAGGACTTCACCATGGCGGCGCCCCGCACGGCCGAGCTGGCGAAGCTCCTGAAGGGGATCGCGACCGAGGGCCGCCACACCCTGGTGGTGCTGCCGGACTCGGGCGGCAACGTCTACAAGTCGCTGCGGAACATCCAGGGCGTGCGCGTCATGCGCCACGTCGATCTCAACACGTACACCATCCTCTGGGCCGACAACCTGGTCTTCACCAAGGGGTCGCTCAGCGGTGCCGAGGAGGTGTTCGGAGCGTGAAGGACCTGAGCAAGGTGATCCAGCGCCCCTTGATCACGGAGCGGGGCTCGGACCTGCGGGAGAAGTACAACCAGTTCTTCTTCCAGGTCGCTCCCGCGGCCAACAAGCACGAGATCAAGCAGGCCGTCGAGCTGTACTTCGGAGTCAAGGTCGAGAGCGTGCGCACCATGAACATGCTGGGCAAGGTCAAGCGGCTGGGCCGCTACTCCGGCAAGCGCGCCGACTGGAAAAAGGCCGTGGTCACCCTCGCCGAGGGCGACAGCATCGACGTCTTCGACAACGTCTAGCGCGGGCGCCGCGCGCGACGCGGCGTGATCGATAGGGGTAGCAATGGCCATCAAAAAACTGAAGCCCGTGACGCCCGGACAGCGCTTCCGCACGGTCTCCGACTTCAGCGAGCTGACCGCGAGTCGTCCCGAGAAGTCGCTGCTCGAGCCCCTCAACAAGACGGGCGGGCGCAACAACAACGGCCGCATCACCTGCCGGCACCGCGGCGGCGGCCACAAGCGCCGCTACCGGCTGATCGACTTCAAGCGCGACAAGCGCGATATCCCGGCGCGCGTGGCGACGGTCGAGTACGACCCGAACCGCAGCGCCCGCATCGCCCTGCTGTCCTACGCGGACGGCGAGAAGCGCTACATCCTCTGGCCGAACGGCCTGAAGGTGAACGACACGGTGCTGGCCGGCGAGGCCGCCACGTTCAACGTTGGCAACTCGCTGCCGCTGCACCGCGTGCCCCTGGGCACCCTGGTGCACAACGTCGAGCTGCAGATCGGCCGCGGCGGCCAGATCGTGCGCAGCGCCGGCTCGTTCGCCCAGGTGCTGGCCAAGGAGGGCGACTACGTCACCCTGCGCCTGCCCAGCGGCGAGGTGCGCATGGTGCATCGCAACTGTTACGCCACCATCGGCGAGGTCGGCAACTCCGAGCACGAGAACGTCGTGATCGGCAAGGCGGGCAAGACCCGCTGGCTCGGCCGCCGTCCCAAGGTGCGCGGCGTGGCCATGAACCCGGTGGACCATCCGCACGGCGGCGGCGAGGGCCGCACCTCGGGCGGCCGGCACCCGGTCACGCCCTGGGGCGTGCCCACCAAGGGCTTCAAGACGCGTCACAAGAAGCCGTCCGACCGCTTCATCGTGCGGCGGCGGGGCAAGAAGTAGCGGAGGACCGCGGACCGGCTCCGGCCGGCCAGGCCCGGGACGAAGGATGGGAGCAGCATGGCTCGTTCGATCAAAAAGGGTCCCTTCATCGACGACCACCTCATGAAGAAGGTCGTCGACATGAACGACAAGGGTGAGAAGCGGGTCGTCAAGACCTGGTCGCGCCGCTCGACGATCGTGCCCGAGTTCCTCGGCCACACCCTTGCCGTGCACAACGGCAAGCAGTTCATCCCGGTCTACGTCCAGGAGAACATGGTGGGTCACAAGCTCGGGGAGTTCGCGGCGACGCGGACCTACCGCGGTCATACGAGCAAGGACAAGAAGAAGAAGTAGTGCGCCACTGGCGGAGGTAGGTGTCATGGACGGCCGTGCAGTCAATCGTTTTGTCAGGATTTCGGCCCGGAAGGCCCGCATCGTGGCCGACCTGGTGCGGGGCAAGCGCGTGGATCAGGCCCTGATGATCCTGCGGCTGACGCCGAAGAAGGCGTCGCCCCTGCTCACCAAGGCGATCCTCTCGGCGACGGCGAACGCCCGCGTCGCCGGCGGCGCCGAGGCCCGGGTCGAGAATTCGGGCTTCATCGTCTCGGAGGTCCGCATCGACGAGGGCCCGACGATGAAGCGGATCCGCCCCCGCGCCCAGGGCCGGGCGTACCGGATCCTCAAGCGGACCAGCCACATCCAGGTGACGGTTTCCTCCGTCCAGTAGGACGGGGTCAGGGACGGGCGCCGCAGGGGCGCCCCGACAGGCGGCACAGGAAAGGACGAGCATGGGTCAGAAAACGCATCCGGTCGGATTCCGCTTGGGAATCGTCAAGGACTGGAACTCTTCGTGGTTCAGCGACAAGAGCTATGCGGACTGGCTGCAGGAAGACCTGCTGCTGCGGCGCTACGTGACGGCGCGCGTGGGCAGCGCCGGCATCGCCTCGATCAAGATCAAGCGCTACCGCGAGAAGGTGAACGTCATCATCTCGACCAGCCGGCCCGGCGTCGTCATCGGCCGGCAGGGCAAGCGCGCCGACGAGCTGCGCGCCGAGCTGCAGCAGACGATCGGCAAGAACGTCAAGCTGGACGTCGAAGAGGTCAAGAAGCCCGAGCTCTCCGCGCCGCTCGTCGCCGAGCACGTCGCCGCGCAGCTCCAGGGCCGCGTCTCGTTCCGCCGCGCGATGAAGAAGTCCATCGCCACGGCCATGCGCATGGGCGCCAAGGGCATCAAGATCCGCTGCGCCGGTCGCCTGGGCGGCTCCGAGATGTCCCGCGTCGAGAACTACCACGACGGCAGCGTGCCCCTGCACACGCTGCGGTCCGACATCGACTACGGCACCACCACGGCCCGCACGACCTACGGCGCCATCGGTGTGAAGGTGTGGATCTGCAAAGGCGAGATCTTCCCGGCCGATTTCAAGGAGCAGCTGCGTTCCCAGGTGCACGAGGAGCGCGCCTAGCCACCGCGGGCGAGGCCGCCCGATCGGCCCGACCGGAGAGGACGACGAGTCATGTTGATGCCGAAGAGGACGAAGTTCAGGAAGATGCACAAGGGCCGCATGCGGGGCACCACCCTGCGCGGCGCCACCGTGGCGTTCGGCGACTACGGGCTCCAGGCCGTCGAGTGCGGCTGGGCCTCGAGCCGCCAGATCGAGGCCGCCCGTGTGGCGATCACCCGCAGCATCAAGCGCGTCGGCAAGGTCTGGATCCGCGTCTTTCCCGACAAGCCCATCACCCTGAAGCCCGCCGAGACGCGCATGGGCAAGGGCAAGGGCAACCCCGAGTACTGGGTCGCCGTGATCAAGCCCGGCCGGATCCTGTACGAGGTCAACGGCGTGAACCTGGAGTCGGCCAAGGAGGCCTTCCGCCTCGGCGCCGCCAAGCTGCCCTTCAAGACGCGCGTCGTCACCCGGCGCGGGGAGTGATCGCGATGATGAAAGCCCACGATCTGCGGGAGATGTCCGTCGAGGAGCTGCAGGGGCTCGTCTCGGAGAAGTCCGAGGAGCTGCTGAACCTGCGGATGCAGCTGAAGATGCGCCGCCTGGACAACCCGCTGCAGGTCCGCGCCGCCCGCCGCGAGCTGGCGGTCATCAAGACGGTGATCAACGAGAAGACGTCCGGGCGCTGACCGCGCCCCCATCGCCCGCGGCGGGAGCCGCGGCCCGGGAGAGACTGCGATGACGAACACGGAGAGGAACCTCAGGGCCACGCGGATCGGCACGGTCGTGTCCAACAAGATGGACAAGACCGTGGTCGTGCGCGTCGACCGGCGATTCCCGCACCCCCTGTACAAGCGGATCATCAACCAGTCGATGAAGCTGGCGGCCCACGACGAGACCAACGACTGCCGCATCGGCGACATCGTGAAGCTCATGGCCACGCGCCCCTTCTCGAAGACCAAGCGCTGGCGGGTGGCCGAGATCATCGAGCGGGCGAAGTAGAGTCCAAGGAGACACGACATGATCCAGGAATACACGATACTGAACATCGCGGACAACTCCGGCGCCAAGACCGCCATGTGCTTCCGCGTGCTCGGCGGGACGAATCGCCGCTACGCCCGGGTCGGCGACATCATCGTCTGCGCGGTGAAATCGGCGATCCCGAACGGCAACGTCAAGAAGGGATCCGTGGTGAAGGCCGTCGTGGTCCGCACCCGCAAGGAGATCGGCCGCAAGGACGGCTCCTACATCCGCTTCGGCGAGAACGCGGCCGTGATCATCAACGCCGACGGCGAGCCGGTGGGCACCCGCATCTTCGGGCCCGTGGCCCGCGAGCTGCGCGAGAAGAAGTTCATGAAGATCGTCTCGCTCGCGCCGGAGGTTCTGTGATGCACATCAAGAAGAAGGACAAGGTCCGGGTGCTGAGCGGCGAGTACGAGGGCCTCGAGGGCGAGGTCCTGAAGGTGTTCCCGGAGAACGGCCGCCTGATCGTGGAAAAGGTCAACATGATCAAGCGCCACACCAAGAAGACACAGCGGACGCCCCAGGGCGGGATCGTCGAGAAGGAGGCCCCCGTGGACGCCTCCAACGTGATGCTGATCTGCCCCAAGTGCGGCAAGGCGGCGCGCACCGGCACGGCCGTGCTCGGCGACGGTACCCGCGTGCGGACCTGCAAGAAGTGCGGCGAGATGCTCGCCAACTAGCCGGACAGGCAGGAGGATGTTGATCATGGCGAAGCCGAGGATGCAGGGGATCTACGAGGAGAGCGTGCGGACCGCCCTCCAGGAAAAGTTCGGGTACACGAACCCGATGATGGTCCCGAAGCCGACCAAGATCGTGCTGAACGTGGGCATGGGCCGCGCGATCCAGAACCCGAAGGCTCTCGAGGGCGCCCTGGCGGACCTCGAGACCATCGCCGGCCAGAAGTCCGTGAAGACGCTGGCCAGGAAGTCGATCTCGAACTTCAAGCTGCGCGCGGGCATGCCCATCGGCGCCTGCGTCACTCTGCGCGGGGAGCGCATGTGGGAGTTCATGGATCGCTTCATCAACTTCACGTTGCCCCGCATCCGTGACTTCCGGGGCGTGCCGGCGCGGCTCAGCGGCCGTGGCGACTACACGATCGGCCTGAAGGACCAGACGGTCTTCCCGGAGATCGATTTCGACAAGGTCGACGAGGCGCGGGGCATGAACGTCACTTTCGTGACGACCGCGAACACCGACGAGGAAGCACGGGAACTGCTGAGCCTGCTGGGCATGCCCTTCCGGCGCTAGAGGAGGACGCAAATTGGCCAAGAAGTCGCTGATCGCCAAGGCCAACCGGCCGGCAAAGTACAAGGTGCGGGCGTACAACCGCTGCCGTCGCTGCGGCCGGCCGCGGGCCTACTATCGGAAGTTCGGCGTCTGCCGCCTCTGCTTCCGCCAGCTGGCGCTGCTGGGGGATCTGCCGGGCGTGATGAAGTCGAGCTGGTAACCGCGAGGAGCTGGGAACATGAACATGACCGATCCCATTGCGGACATGCTGACGCGCATCCGCAACGCCACCCAGGCCGGGCACCGCAAAGTCGAGGTGCCGGCGTCGAACATGAAGAAGGCCGTGGCCGCCGTGCTCAAGGAGCAGGGCTACATCGCGGACTTCGTCGCGGTCGACGAGGGCCCCCAGGGCGTGGTGCGGATCTCGCTGAAGTACTTCGAGCGCGCCGGCAAACGCACCGGCGTCATCGAGGGCATTCGCCGGGTGAGCAAGCCCGGTCGGCGGATCTACGCCGACAAGACGGCCATTCCGAAGGTTCGGGGCGGCTACGGCATCGCCATCGTCTCCACGAACCAGGGGATCATGACCGACCACCAGTGCCGTCGTCACGGCGTGGGCGGCGAGATCCTCTGCGAAGTCTGGTAAGCCGCGGAAGAGAGGACTGAACCATGTCGCGCATCGGACTGAAGCCGATCAGCATCCCGCAGGGCGTGACCTTCGAGATCGAGGGCGACACCTCGATCGTGAAGGGCCCCAAGGGCGAGCTGCGGCAGCATATTCCCGCGGGTCTGGAGTACAGGCTCGAGGACGGCGGCCTGAAGATCGGCCGCCCGGACGAAAGCAAGCCCATGAAGGCCCGCCACGGTCTCGTGCGCGCCCTGATCGCCAACCAGGTCGTCGGCGTGACGACGGGCTTCATGAAGTCGCTCGAGATCATCGGCGTGGGCTACCGCGCGCAGGTCAAGGGCCAGGTGCTGGACCTCCAGCTCCAGTACAGCCACCCGGTGGAGTACCCGATCCCGGCCGACGTCGAGATCGTCTGCCCCGAGCCGACCCGCATCGACATCCGCGGGCTCGACAAGCAGCGCGTGGGCCAGGTGGCCGCGGAGATCCGCGCCTACCGCAAGCCGGAACCCTACAAGGGCAAGGGCATCCGTTACGTCGGCGAGAAGATCACCCGGAAGGCCGGCAAGTCCGCCGCCAAGTAGCGGGACGCATCCGGTAGCGTGACAGGTTCCAGCAACCCGACCGGTTCGGGAGGACGACAGAGATGAAAGACACAGCGAAGAACAGGATCGAAGGGCGCCAGAAGCGGAAGTTCCGCGTGCGCAAGAAGGTGTCGGGCACCGCCGAGCGGCCGCGCCTGACCGTGACCCGCAGCCACAAGTCGATCTACGCCCAGATCATCGACGACGCTGTCGGCCGCACCCTGATCGCCGCGGACAGCCGCAAGGCCGACGAGGCGACGGTGCCGGAGGGCCTGGCCGGCAAGTGCGCCACGGCCTACCGCGTGGGGCACCACCTCGCCCGGCTGGCCCGTGAGAAGGGCATCGAGAAGGCCGTCTTCGACCGCAACGGTTATCTCTACCACGGGCGCGTCGCCGCGTTGGCCAAAGGCGCCCGCGATGGCGGACTCGAGTTCTAGAGCGTGAGACCCTGGACAGGAGCAAATCGATGACCGACATGGCGAACACCACCGGCCGCAGCGACAACCGCTCCGGCGGGCAGGGACAGCGGCGCGGACCCGGCGGACCCGGCGGCCACGGCGGCCGCGGCGGACCCGGCGGACCCGG
>JAURXS010000223.1 GCA_030654305.1 bacterium
CCCGCGAAGAAGACCGTCAAGAAGAAGGTCGCCGCGAAGACGGAACCGGCCGCCAAGGAGACAGCCGCCAAGGAGCCCGCGGCCGGGAAGACGGCGACGGCGAAGGCGGACGGCGAGTCCGTCGACGACGGCGTGACCGCCGCGGCGCCGGCCGCCGCGCCGACGAAGGACGCCGAAGCCGCCGGCAAGCCCGCGGTCGCGAAGACGCCGAAGAAGCCCGCCCCGCCGCCGGTGGAGGCGCCCGCCGAGCCCGAGGCCGCCGCGAAGCCGCCGTTGCGCCGCGCCAGGATCATCAAGCGGGCCGACGTGCCGGTCAAGGCCGAGGCGGTCGTCGAGGAGGCGCCGGCCGAGGCGCCGGCGGCGGCGCCCGACGAAGCCGCCGCGCCCGACGTCGAGGTCCCGGCCGACGCCGTCGAGACGACGGCCCCCGAGACCGCCGCCGAGCCCCCCGTCGAGGAACAGGACGGCGCCGGAAAACCGGGCGCGCGCGACGACAAGTCGTCGCCGGCCTCGCGACGCCCCCGCCGCACGGCCAAGGTCATCCGCATGGGTTCCGGAGTGGTCCAGACCAAGACGGGGCTGGCGGTGCCCGAGCCGCGGGGACCGTCCGGCGGCCCCGGCGGCGCGCCGGCCCTCGGCGCCGACGGCCAGCCGGCCGAGAACTGGAACTGGGGCGAGGTGCGGCGCGACATCGCGGGTCACCGCGGCCGCGGCGACGCCAACAGCTCGGTGCGGGATTCCGTCCAGGCCGCGATGCAGCGCCGCCAGGAGGTCCGCGAAGGCACGCCGGACAGCGACCGGCGCAAGCGCCGCAAGAAGAAGAAGGTGGACGAGGTGGCCGTTGCCCAGAGCGTGAAGCAGACCCTGGCCCAGCTCGACGGCGCCAAGGGCGGCCGCCGGCGGCACCGCCGCGGCGGCGGCGCGGAGGCCGAGACGGACGCCGGGCCGATGCTGCGCGTGACCGAGTTCATCACGGTGCAGGAGCTGGCCGAGAAGTTCGAGATCCAGCCGCGCGAGGCCATCGCCAAGCTGTTCTCCCTCGGCTTGATGGCGACGATGAACCAGCGCCTGGAGCGCGACCAGATCGAGCTGCTGGCTGACGAGTTCGAGAAGGACGTCGAGTTCCTCGGCGAGTACGGCGACGAGGAACTGGCCGACGCCGAGCCCGAGGTCCGCGAGGAGGACCTCGAGCACCGCGCGCCGGTGGTCACGGTGATGGGGCACGTGGACCACGGCAAGACGTCGCTGCTGGACCACATCCGCAAGACCAACGTCATCGCCGGCGAGGCCGGCGGCATCACCCAGCACATCGGCGCCTACCGCGTGCAGACGCCCGGCGGTCCGATCACCTTCCTGGACACCCCCGGCCACGAGGCCTTCGGCGCCATGCGCGCGCGCGGCGCCCAGGTCACCGACATCGTGATCCTGGTGGTCGCGGCCGACGACCGCATCATGCCGCAGACCATCGAGGCCATCAACCACGCCAAGGCGGCGGGCGTGCCGCTGATCGTGGCCATCAACAAGATCGACCTGCCCGGGGCGCGCCCCGACCTGGTCAAGCAGGACCTGCTGGGCCAGGGCATCGTGGTCGAGGAGTTCGGCGGCGACGTGCTCAGCGCGGAGATCTCCGCCAAGAAGGGGATCAACGTCGAGCGCCTGCTCGAGCTGGTGCACCTGCAGTCCGAGGTGCTGGAGCTCTCGGCTTCGTCCAAGGGCAACGCGCGCGGCGTGGTCGTCGAGGCCTCGAAGGAGCCGGGTCGCGGCGTCCTCTTCACGGTCCTGGTGGAGCAGGGGACCCTGCGCGTGGGCGACCACTTCGTCTGCGGCATGCAGGACGGCAAGGTGCGCGCGCTGCTCGACGAGCGCGGCGAGGTCCTGACCCAGGTCCTGCCCGGCGAACCGGCCGTGGTGCTCGGCGCCGGCGACGTGCCCCTGGCGGGCGACCGCCTCCACGTCACGGACACCGAGCGCGAGTCCCGCGACATCGCCGGCAAGCGCCGGCAGCTGCAGCGCGTGCAGCAGTTCTCGGCGCCCAAGCGCTCCATCTCGCTGGACAACCTGGCGGAGATGGTGGCCCAGGGCGACACCAAGGAACTGCCGATCATCGTCAAGGGCGACGTGTCGGGCTCGGTGGAGGCGATCTGCGACGCCCTGCTCGACCTGAACACCGACGAGGTCCACGTCCGCATCGTGCACAAGGGCGTCGGCGCCATCAACGAATCGGACGTGCTGCTGGCCTCCAACACCGGCGCGATGATCATCGGCTTCCACATGCGCCCGGGCAACGCCATCCAGGAGCGGGCCAAGGAGCAGGGCGTCACCATCGAGGTCTTCGACATCATCTACGAGGTCGTCGACACGATGCGCAAGGCGATGGCCGGCCTGCTCGGCAAGATCCGCCGCGAGGTCTCGACCGGCTCGGCCGAGATCCGCGTGGTCTACCGCATCCCGAAGGTGGGGACCGTGGCCGGCGCCTACGTCACCAAGGGCACCATCATCCGCAACTCCCTGCTGCGGCTGGTGCGCCACGAGATGATGATCTTCGAAGGCAAGATCAGCTCGCTGAAGCGCTTCAAGGACGACGTCCGCGAGGTGCAGGCGGGCTACGAGTGCGGCATCGGTCTCGAGAACTTCCACGACCTGGTCGAGGGCGACGTGGTCGAGACGTACCGCATCGAGGAGGAGACCCGGACCGAGCTGTAGCGCGGACGCGCGCGGCCGGCGCCGGCGGACCGGCGGGCAGGACGGCGCGCAGCCGTCCTGCCGCGTTTCCAGGATGGTGGGCATGGATCCGTACAAGCTGCAGCGCCAGAGCACGGCGATCCGCAAGGTCCTCGGCGAGCTGCTCGCCGTCGAGGTCAAGGACCCCCGCGTCGGCTTCGTCACGATCAACGGCGTGGAACTCAACCGCGACCAGACCGTCGCGCTGGTGTACGTGTCGGTCCTCGGCGGCGAGCGGGAGCGGGCGGACAGCCTGGCCGGCCTCAAGAAGGCCCGCGGCTTCCTGCAGGGACGCGTCAGCGACCTGCTGCGCCTGCGCGCCACGCCCGACCTGCGCTTCATCTACGACGAATCGCTGGACCAGGGGATGGGCGTCGAGACCATCCTGGACGAGTTGAGCGCCCGCGGCGAGTTCGTGGACGAGGCCGAGCGGCGGCGCCGGCGGACCCTGGACTCGCTCGAGCCGCCGCGCGACCTGCTCGCGGCCCTCGCGGCTGCGACGCGCGTCTGGGTGGTGCCCCACGTCAACCCCGATCCCGACGCGATGGGCTCCGCGCTGGCGCTGGCCGAGGCCCTGCGCGCCGCCGGCAAGGACGCCGAGGCACTGCGCTACGCCGAGGCGCCGGCCGGCAGCGAGGCCCTGCCCGGCTATGAGGAGGCGTTGCCTCCGGACGCCGTCGCCGCGGCGATCGCCGACGGCGAGGGACCCGACCTGGTCGTCACGGTGGACTGCCACCACCTGGAGCGGGCCGGCGATCTGGAGCCGCTGCTCGCGCGCGTCGGGGCCGCCTGGTCCATCGACCACCACCTCGACGGCAACGGCCCGGCGCCGCTGCCCGGCTGGCTCGAGCCGCTGGCCAGCTCGGCCTCGCTGCTGGTGCTGCGCGTGATCGAGACGCTCGCCGCGGGGGAGGAGGGCGGCGCGCCCGCCTTCGCCGTCAGCGCCACGATGGCGACCAACCTCTACGCCGGCCTCTACACCGACACCGGCGGCTTCCGCTTCCCGAACACCCTGCCGCTGAGCTTCGAGGCCGCCGGGCGCCTGGTGGCCGGCGGCGCCGACGCCGCGGACGTGGCGGAGCGGACCCTGCACCGGCGCACGCCGGCCTCGCTGGCGCTGCTGGCCAGGGTGCTCGACACCTTCGCCTACCACCACGAGGGCCGCATCCTGTCGCTGCACGTCACGCGCGCGATGCTCGCCGCGACGGGCACCACCATGGCCGACACCGAGCAGTTCACGGGCCTGGCCTCGGCGGTGAGCGGCGTGCGCTTCGTGGTGTTCCTGAAGGAGCGCGAGGACGGCGTCTGGCGCGTGTCCCTGCGCACCGACGCCGCCGGCGACGTGCACGGGGCCGCCGCGCGCCGCGGCGGCGGCGGCCACCACCAGGCGGCCGGTTGCACCGTGACCGGCGATCCCGCGACGCTGACCGCGGAACTCGTGGCCGAACTCGCCCCCCAGCTCGGCTGACGCGCCGCGTGGAGGCCAGGCCGCACGGGCTGCTGCTGGTGGACAAGCCCCGGGGCGTGTCCTCCCACGCCGTGGTGGCGACCGCGCTGCGCACCCTGTGCCCCGGCCGCCAGCCGCGCGGCGCCCCGCGCTACCGCTGCGGGCACGCCGGCACGCTGGACCCCCTGGCGACCGGGCTGCTGCTGGTGCTCTGCGGCGCGGCCACCCGCCTGTCGACCTTCCTGCTCGGGCACGACAAGACCTACCGGGCCACCGTCAGCTTCGGCACGTCCACCGACACCCTCGACGCCGACGGCGCGACGGACGCCACGGCGCCGGTCGCGGCCTCGGCGGCCGACCTCGCCGCGGCCCTCGCCGGCTTCCGCGGCGACCTTATGCAGGTCCCCCCCGTGATCTCCGCCCTGAAGCGCGACGGCGTGCCGCTCTACAAGCGGGCCCGCCGCGGCGAGGCGCCCCCGGCGGCGGCGGCGCGCGCGGTGCGGATCGCCTCCCTCGAACTGGCCGCCGCGCGGTGGGGCGTCCCCGGGCCCGGCGGCGCCACGGTCCACGAGGCCGACCTGGTGCTGGACTGCTCGGCCGGCACGTACGTCCGCTCGCTGGCCCGCGACCTGGCGCTCGCCCTGGGCACCGTCGGCCACCTGTCGGCGCTGCGGCGCGAGCGGGTCGGTCCCTTTCAGGTTGCGCGGGCCCTGCCGGCGGATATGATGCGGGACGCGCGGGCCGTCGCCGCCGCGATGATCCCCTCCGCCCTGGCCCTGCCGGAGTCGCCGGCGGTCGGGATGACGGCGGGGGAGGCGGCGGACCTGCGCCGGGGACTGCCGCCGAGCGCCGCGCTGGCGGCCCGCGCGGCCGCCGCGGCGGGTCCGGGCGTTCTGCTGCGGCTGCTGGCCCCGGACGGCGACCTGGTCGCGGTCGCCCGCCTGGGCGAGGATGTCGACGGCGCGCCGGGGCTGCGCACGCCGGCCGTGTTCCCGGCGACGACCACGTCGGGCTAGGGGGAGACCGTGCGCCTGATCCGGCTCGGCAGCGAACTGATCACGCGGATCCTGGACGGCCGCGAGAGCCTGCCCGGCGACGCCCTGGCCGACACGGCCGTCGCGCTGGGCGCCTTCGACGGCGTGCACCTCGGCCACCGCGCGCTGATCGACGCCGTCCGCCGGGCCCGCGACGAGCGCGGCCTGGCCCTGAGCTGCCTGTTCACCTTCCGCCACCACCCGCGCAGTGTCCTGGACGCCGACCGCCCGCGCCTGCTGACCAGCTGGAGCGAGAAGCTGGCGCTGCTGCAGGAGACCGGCGTCGACGCGGTGGTGGCCGCCGACTTCTGCCCGGCGCTCGCGGCGCTGCCCTACGACGAGTTCGTCCGCCGCTTCCTGCGCGGCCTGCTCGGCATGCGCCACCTCGCGGGCGGCCACGACGTGCACCTGGGCGCCGGCCGCGGCGGGAGCGCCGCTTCCCTGGCCGACCTGGCCCGCCGTGACGGCTTCGGCTTCGAAGTCGTGCCGCCGCTGACGCTCGGCGGCGAGGTTGTCAGCAGTTCCGCGATCCGCCGCCTGCTGCGCGAGGGCGAAGTGGCGCGGGCCGCCGCCATGCTGGGGCGGCCGTACAGCTTGTGGGGCGAAGTGGGGTACGGCGCCGGCCGCGGCGCGACGCTGGGTTACCCGACCGCCAACGTCGAACCCCTGGATCCCG
>JAURXS010000224.1 GCA_030654305.1 bacterium
CGCCTCGAGCGCCTCCAGGAACCCCGCGATGTCCGCGGTCTCGATCGTGAGGGCCGGGTCGAGCCGCAGCACCGGCACGCCGGGACGGCGCCCGACGACGTAGCCGCGCTCCACCAGCCCGCGGTGGACGCGGATCGTGAACGGCGTCCCCACCTCGTCGCGCAGGATGACGGCGACCATCAGCCCGCGGGAGCGGATCGCCGCGATCCGGCCGGTGCGCGCCGCGATCCCCTCCAGACCGGACAGGAGCAGCTCGGCCACGGCCACGCCCCTGTCGATCAGGCCCTCCTCGTCGATGACGCGCAGCACCTCGCGCGCCACCGCCGCCCCGAGCGGATCGTTCTGGTGGGACTGGGCGTACTTGAGCGGCGCACCGCCGAGCCGTTCGATCACGCCGGGCGCGTAGGCGGCGGCGCTGACGGGGTAGCCGTTGCCGAGGCCCTTGCCCAGTGCGACAACGTCCGGCGCGATCCCGTAGTGCTGGTAGCCGAACCAGCGGCCCGTGCGGCCGATGCCGGTGGTGACCTCGTTGACCAGGACGAGCCCGCCGTCCGCGCGGATCCTCGCGGCGAGGTCGCGGACCAGCTTCGCGGGCGGGAAGCGCACCAGGCCCGACGAGCTGCCCGGCTCGAAGAGGAAGCCGCCGATGCGGTCGAAGGGGATGGCGTCCCAGTGCGCGCAGCCCTCGCCGCAGCCTTCAGCACACGCCGTCCAGTCGAAGCTGAACCACTCGTCGTGGTGCTTGCGACTCGCCGAGCCGTAGGCGCCGAAGTAGGAATCGGCCATCGTCAGCAGCAGCGGCCGCCCGATCACGGCCTGCGCGGTGCGGACCCCGTGCTCGACGGCCTCGCTGCCCGAGCACAGGAACACGCAGCGGCCGCCGTCGAACCCCAGCCGCGCGAGCAGCTCGCGCGCCGCGTCCGCCACGACCTCGTTCGTGTAGCAGAAGCCGATGTGGGCGATCCGGGACGCCTGCTCCGCCATCGCGCGCAGCACCGCGGGATGCGAGTGCCCCAGCGGGGTGCACCAGACGCCGGACTCCAGGTCGACGAACCGCCGGCCCGCCGCGTCGAAGAGATGGCAGTTCTCGGCGCGGACGATGTCCGGGAGCAGGAGGTCGTGGCCGGGGTAACGGATCAGCGCTTCCTGTCGTTCGCTCATGGCGTCCGCTGCTCCCTGTGGATCGGCACCGTCGTCACCGGCCCAGGTTGCAGAGGTCGGGACGCAGCGCGACATCGTAAGACATTTCCAAAGGGAACACCGCTTCCAGGACGGCGAGGAGTTCCGCGCACTTGCCCGGTCCGAGTTGCCGGTCGAGCGCCTGCCGGACCGACGGCGCCTCCCGGTTGCCCGTCGCGTCGCTCGCCAGCCACCAGACCATGTATTCGCCCTTCCCGTACGAGCTCCTGAAGACGCGGCAGGCCAGCGGGTACCCGTCGGCGACGAGCGCATCTGCGACCTGTCGCCACGCCCCCTCGAAGTCGTCCCACCTGGTGATGTCGACGGCGTGGATCTCGAGCCGGCCGGCGACGGCCGTCAACTCGTCCAGGTGGGCGACGGCCGGCGCGGCCACGTCGAGGTCCCGCGCTCGCCGCCACACCTGCGAGTAGTGCGGCGAGACCAGCGCCGCGTCGCCGGCGTCGTACGTCGCGACCGCGCCGTCGCCGACGATCCCCTGCGTGCGCACGACCATCTCCCGGCGCGCGTCCAGGTCCGACCACTCGTCGAAGGGGTAGAACGAGAAGAACGTCCGGCCGCCCGCCGCGGTGCGGGCCTCCCAGAACAGGGCCCGGCCGTCGCCGAGCAGGCCGTCGTCGGTGCGCAGGACGGCCAGCCAGCCC
>JAURXS010000225.1 GCA_030654305.1 bacterium
CGCACGAGGCCGTCGTAGGCGTCGTCGAAGCGGGACAGCTCGTCCCCGATGATCTTCTGCAGGGCCCAGAGCTGGACCCTTTCCTGGTCGAGCAGCGACATGCATCCCCTTCGGTGGCGTTCGGTTCCCGGGGCGGCGGCCCGCCCCCGGGCGGGACCGGGCCCCTACCTTATGTCATCCGGCGTCCTCTGGCAACCGCCCGCCGTCCGGCCCGGCCCGCCGGCGGCTCCGCTCCAGGAGCAGCGCCGCCCCGACCGAAAGGAGGTAGAGCGCCATGACCGGCACGGCCATCAGCAGCTGGCTCACGACGTCCGGCGGCGTGAGGACCGCCGCGACGACCACGATGATCACCGCGGCGTACCGCCAGCCGGCCCACAGGGTGCGGGCGCCGACCAGGCCGGCCGCGCTCAGCAGCAGCACGACGACCGGCAGCTCGAACACCAGCCCGAAGGCGAGGCAGGTCTGCGCCACGAAGCTGAAGTAGGGGCCGATGCCGATGAGCGGCCGCACCGACTCGGTGGCGTAGCCCAGCATGAACTTGACGACCAGCGGGATCATCACCAGGAAGGCGAAGGCGACGCCGGCGTAGAACAGCGCCACCGAGGCGAACAGCAGCGGCGTGACCAGCTTCCGCTCCCGCGGGTACAGTCCGGGCGCGACGAAGCGGTAGACGCGCAGCAGCATGAAGGGCAGCACCACGATCAGGCCGGCGACGCCGGCCACCTTCATCCTGGTCATGAAGGCTTCCATCGGCTGGCTGAAGTAGACCTGCTGGCCCGCCGCGGTCATCGGCGCCACGATCAGGTCCAGCAGCCGCTGCGACACGAACCAGCCGCCGACCGCGGCCGCGCCCGCCACCAGCAGGGACTGCAGCAGCACCGTGCGCAGCTCGTCGAGGTGGTCCAGGAGCGTCATCTGGCCGCCCGCGCGGCGCCGCTCAGCCACCGGCGCCCCCCTTGCGGTCGAGCAGGCCGCGCAGCTCGGACATGAACTCGTCGACGTGCTTGAAGGAGCGGTAGACCGAGGCGAAGCGGACGTAGGCGACCTCGTCCTTGCCCCGCAGCTGCGCCATGACCAGCTCGCCGATCGCCGCCGACGGCACTTCGCGCAGCAGGCCGCCGGCCAGGTCGCGCTCGACGGCGTCGGCCATGGCCTCCATCTCCTCCAGGGAGACGGCCCGCTTCTCGCAGGCGCGGGCGATGCCGCCGATCACCTTGGCGCGGTCGTACTCCACGCGCCGCCCGTCGCGCTTGACCACCAGGAAGGGCTTGATCTCGACGTACTCGTAGGTGGTGAAGCGCTCGCCGCAGGCGACGCACTCGCGCCGGCGCCGGATCGCCCGGCCGTCGCGGGCCGACCGGCTGTCCACCACCTTGTCGTCGTCGGCGCCGCAGCTCGGGCACTTCACGCCGTTCTCCTACAGTTCCGGGTAGAGGGGGAACGCCCCGCACAGCTCGCGGGTCCGCCCGCGCAGCGCGGCGAGGGCCGCCTCGTCCTCGCGGGACTCGAAGGCGCCGGCGACGATGTCGCCGATCGCGCGCATCTGGTCCGGTCCCATGCCCCGCGTGGTCAGGGCCGGCGTGCCGATGCGGATGCCGCTGGTGACGAACGGCTTGCGCGTGTCGAAGGGCACCGTGTTCTTGTTGACCGTGATCCCCACCACATCCAGCAGCTGCTCCATCTTCTTGCCCGAGATGTCCTTGCTCGTCAGGTTGACCAGCAGCAGGTGGTTGTCGGTGCCGCCGCTGACCAGGTGGAAGCCGTGCTCGAGCAGGCGCTCGCCCAGCGCCTTGGCGTTCTCCACGCAGCGGCGCGCCCAGGCGGCGAACTCCGGCCGGGCCGCCTCGCGGAAGCAGACGGCCTTGGCGGCGATGATGTGCATCAGCGGGCCGCCCTGCACGCCGGGGAAGTTCAGCTTGTCGATGGCCTCGGCGTGCGCCTGGCGGCTCAGCACGATGCCGCCGCGCGGACCGCGCAGCGTCTTGTGCGTCGTCGAGGTGACGATGTCGCAGAACGGGATCGGGCTGGGGTGCGCGCCGCCGGCGACCAGGCCCGCCACGTGGGCCATGTCGAAGATCAGGACCGCGCCGACCTCGTCGGCGATGCTGCGCATGGCCGCGTAGTCCCAGTGGCGGGGGTAGGCGCTGGCGCCGCCCACGATGACCTTGGGCCGCTCGCGCCGCGCCTGCTCGCGCAGCGCGTCGTAGTCGATGACCTCGGTCTCGCGGTCCACCTCGTAGTGCACGGCGGTGAACAGCAGGCCCGAGAAGTTCACCGGGTGGCCGTGGGTCAGGTGCCCGCCGTGCGACAGCGAGAGGCCCAGCAGCTTGTCGCCCGGGGACAGACAGGCCAGGTAGGCGATCATGTTCGCCGTCGAGCCGGAGTGGGGCTGCACGTTGGCGTGCTCGGCCCCGAACAGCGCCTTCACGCGCTCGCGGGCCAGCTCCTCGGCCCGGTCGACGAACTCGCAGCCGCCGTAGTAGCGCTTGCCGGGGTAGCCCTCGGCGTACTTGTTCGTCAGGACGCTGCCGGCGGCCTCCATGACGGCCAGGCTGGTGAAGTTCTCGCTGGCGATCATCTCGAGCTGGTCGCGCTGGCGGCCCAGTTCGCGGGCGACGACGTCGGCGATCTCGGGGTCGGCGGCCTGCAGGTGGCGGTTCATGCCTGGTCTCCTCGCGGTTCCGGTGTCGGCGGCGGCGCGACGGCGCCGCCGTCCTGTTCGATGTCGGCGATCTTGCGGATCCGGTCGGCGTGCCGTCCGCCCTCGAACGCGGCGCCCAGCCAGCGCAGCACCATGCGCTCGGCCAGCTCCACGGGCGTGTGGTCGGCGCCGAAGCAGATCACGTTGGCGTCGTTGTGGCGGCGGGTGGCCGCGGCCATCTCCTCGTTGCAGCACAGGGCGGCGCGCACGCCGCGCACCTTGTTGGCGGCGATGCTCACGCCGATGCCCGAGCCGCAGACCAGCACCCCCAGGTCGGCGCGTCCCCCGGCCACGGCCCGGCCCACGGCCGCCGCGTAGTCGGGGTAGTCGACGGACGCGGTCCCGCGGCAGCCCACGTCCACGACCGTGTGGCCCTCGCGCGCCAGCAGCGCCGCGATCCGCTCCTTGTGCCCGAAGCCGCGGTGGTCGGACCCGACGGCGATGATCATGGCGCGTTCCTCCCCCGCAGTTCAGCGGTCCAGGCTGCGACAAGCCGCTCGACCTGGTCGGCCATCCGCGCGTAGGCCAGGGACGTCCCGGCGCGGTAGGGATCGTCGACCGTTTCGGCGGCCGCGGCGTCGCCGCCGTCCGCCAGGTCGATGCCCGGCAGGCCCAGCAGGCCGATCCGGCCGGCGTGCCGGGGGAACCGCGCACGGAAGCGCGCGAGCTGGCCCGGCGTCATCAGCAGCACCCAGTCGGCCTCGTCCAGCAGGGCCGCGTCCAGCGGCCGCGAACGGTGCCGCGACAGGTCCAGACCCCGGTCCCGCGCCTGGTCGCAGGACTCCGCCGTGGCCGGAGAGCCGGGAACGGCGTCCAGTCCGGCCGAAGCGCACGGCGGCCGGCCCTGCCAACGGGCGTCGGCCAAGACGGCGGCCAGGGGGCTGCGGCAGGTGTTGCCCGAGCAGACGAACAGGATGGTCCCGCGAGCGGTCACGTGCGCCTCCACCGGCGTAAGTTAGGCCGGGAAACGGGCGGCGTCAAGCAAGCGCCGATCCCGTAATTGCAATGAATTCAAACATTTTTGCGATGAAATTCCCACTCGGGTGGAACCCGTGGGCCGGGCCGCAACACCCGGGGCGGCCAGACGGTGAGGTCCAACATCGCCGACGCGGCGTCACCTGGCGAGCCGCCCCAATCCAGGTCCGCCACGAGGTCGACGCCGTCGGCGAACTGGAGCGCCGCCGACGCCAGGTCCGTGGCCGGCGGCTCGCCGGCCATGTTGGCGCTGGTGGAGATCAGAGCGCCGCCGGACGCCGTGATCAACGCGCGTAGCTGCGGCGGCGACGGCACGCGCACCGCCAGGGTCGGCCCGCCCCGCGTCGCCGCCGTCGGGGCCGCCGGTCCCGCCGGCAGCACCAGCGTGAAGGGGCCGGGCCAGCAGCGGCCCACATAATCCCAGACCCGCCAGGCCAGCGCGCCGACGAGGCCGCGCGCGTCGGCGGTGTCGGCGCAGAGCACCAGCAGCGGCTTGCCCTCGTCGCGCCCCTTCAGCACCGCGATGCGCGCCACCGCCGCCGGCGCGTCGGCGCGTGCGTGCAGGCCGGGCAGCGTGTCGGTGGGCATCAGCACCACGCCCCCGGCGGCCAGGCAGCGGGCCGCCTCGTCCGGGTCGCGCGTGCGGGCGCCCATCTCAACCGCCGCCGCGGGCTTGTTCGCGGCGGAAGTCGTCCAGCGCCGCCGCCACGCGCGCGTCGCCGAGCGCCAGGATGCGCGCGGCGAGCACGGCGGCGTTCTTCGCGCCGGCCGAGCCGATGGCGACGGTCGCCACAGGCACGCCGGCCGGCATCTGGGCCATCGACAGCAGGGCGTCGATCCCGGCGAGCGGTCCCGCGGCGACCGGCACGCCGATCACCGGCCGCGGCGTCAGCGACGCCACCACGCCGGGCAGGTGGGCCGCCATGCCGGCAACCGCGACGTAGACCGCGATCCCGTCGCGGTCGCCCGCAGCCACCAGCCGGCGCAGCCGGTCCGGCTGGCGGTGGGCCGACGCGATCTCGACGCGGTGCGGCAGGCCGAAGCGGTCCAGCAGCGCGAGGAGCCCCTCGATGACCGGCAGGTCGCTCTTGCTGCCCAGCAGGACCATCACCCGGGCCGCTGTCGTCGCGCGTTTCGTCATGCCTCACTCCTGGGTTGCGGGATCCCGCCGCCGATGTCGCGGCGGGCGATCAGGCCGTCGAAGCGGACGTCGGCCAAGAGGGCGTAGGCGGCGGTCAGGGCGGCGCGCAGGTCGCGGCCTTCGCCGACGACGCCGAGCACGCGGCCGCCGGCGGTCACCAGGCGCCCGTCGCGCACGGCGGTGCCGGCCTGGTCGATCCAGGCCCCCGCGCGGTCCGGCGGCAGCGTGATCGCGTCGCCGCGGCGGACCGCTCCGGGGTAGCCGTGGCCGGCGGCCACGACCACCGCCGCGGCGCGCTCCCAGTCCGTCAGGGCGGCGCCGGGCCAGTCCCGCGGCGCGCCGGGACCGGGCGGGGGCAGGGCCGCCAGCCAGGCGCCCAGACCGCCCCGCGCGGCGGCGAGCAGCAGTTCCAGCAGGTCGACGCGCAGCAGGGGCAGCACGGCCTGCGTCTCGGGGTCGCCGAAGCGGCAGTTGAACTCCAGGACGCGGGGGCCGTCGGGCGTCAGCATCAACCCAACGTACAGCACGCCGCGGTAATCCACGCCGCGCCGGCGCAGCTCGGCCAGCACCGGCGCGACGACGCCCTCCCCGACCGCCCGGCCGAGACCGGGGGTCAGCAGGTCGGCGCAGGCGACGACGCCCATGCCGCCGGTGTTGGGACCGGTGTCGCCGTCGCCGAGGCGCTTGTGGTCGCGCGACGGGCAGAGCAGCCCGTAGTCGCGGCCGTCGGTGACCGCGAGGATCGACAGCTCGGGGCCGGTCAGGCACTCCTCGAGCAGCACGCGCCGGCCGGCGGCGCCGAAGGCGTCCGCGGTGAAGCAGCGTTCCAGGTGCGCCCGCGCCGCGTCCCGGTCGGCGCACACCGCCACGCCCTTGCCCTGGGCCGCCCCGCAGGCCTTGACCACCAGGGGGAACGCGCCCGAGGGGAACGCGGCCGCATCGAGCCGGCCGAGCGCCTCGTCGAGGCCGGTGCAGGTCACGTAGCCGGCGGTCGGCACGCCGGCCGCCGCCATGATCTGCTTGGCGTGTTCCTTGTCCCCCTCGAGCCGCGCGCCCGCCGCTCCGGGGCCGAACACCGCGAGGCCGGCGTCGCGCAAGACGTCGGCCAGTCCGTCGATCAGGGGATCCTCGGGACCGACGATCACGAGGTCGATCGCCGCCCCGCGGCACCAGGCAGCCAGCGCGGCGTGATCGGCGGGATCGACGGGAACCGGGGAGGCGAGCTGCAGCAGGCCGGGATTACCGGGAGCGGCCCAGAGGCGGGGGCGGGACGGGGACGCGGCGAGTCGGCGCGCGAGCGCGTGCTCGCGCCCACCCGCGCCCACGATCAGCACCTGCGGCGTCATCGACCGTCCTCCTCCCGTCGCGTCCCGGACCATAGCGCACGCCCGCGGCCCCCCGCAACGGAAAGGACGGTCCGCCGCCTCAGGGCACGATGCGCGTGCCGGCCTCGCCCCGGACCGCGGCGAGCAGGTGCTCGGGATCGGTGATGACGACCTCGCGGCCGCCCGCGGCCAGGAACGACAGGGCGGCCTCGATCTTCGGGCCCATGCTGCCGGCGGGGAACTCGCCCGCCGCCAGCAGGTCGCGCGCCCGCGCGGCCGTCAGCGTCACGAGCGCTTCCTGGTCGGGGCGCCCCCACCCGCGGCAGACCTGCTCGACCTGGGTGATGATGACGAAGGTGTCGGCCTGGATCAGCTCGGCCAGCAGCTCCGAGGCGAGGTCCTTGTCGATGACCGCGTCGATGCCCTCGATGCGGTCCTCCTCGCAGGTGACGACCGGCACGCCGCCGCCGCCCACCGCGACCACCATCACGCCGGCGTCGAGCATGCGGCGGATCACCTCGAACTCGACCACCTTGCGCGGCAGGGGGCTGGGCACCACGCGCCGCCAGCCGCGGCCGGCGTCCTCCTTCACCGTCCAGCCGAACTCCGCGGCGACCCGGCGGGCCTGCTCCTCGGTGTAGTAGGGACCGATGGGCTTGGTGGGCTTGGCGAACGCGGGGTCGTCGCGGTCCACGAGCACCTGGGTGACCACCGTGGCCACCGGCGTGTCGATCCCGCGCAGGAACATCGCGTTCTGCAGGTTCTGCTGGATCATGTAGCCCAGCCCGCCCTGCGAGTCCGCGCCGCACACGAACAGGGGCATCGGCACGATGCCGTGCAGCTGGTAGCCGGCGTCGTTACGCAGGAAGATGTTCCCGACCACCGGGCCGTTGCCGTGGGTGATCACGATCTGGTGACCCGCGGCCGACAGCTCGGCCACCTGGGCCATCGTGCCCTTGGTGATCCGGTACTGCTCGAGGTAGGTCCCCTTGGTCCCCACCGGGATGATGGCGTTGCCGCCGAGCGCGATGACCATCCTGCGGCGATCCATGTTGCACCTCTGACGTCGTGGTCCGGAAACGGGGGCACCGCGCCCGTGACGGGCGCGGTGCCGCGGGTGGTCGCGTCAGGTCAGCCCAGCAGGTCCGCGCTCATCGCGCGGACGCGCTCGAGGGCCTTGCGGATCTGCGGCTGGCTGTTGGCGTAGCTGAAGCGCAGGTAGCCCTCGCCGAACTTGCCGAACGCCGTGCCGCTCAGCGCCGCCACGCCGTACTTGTCCAGCAGCAGTGACTCGAGCTCGGAGCTCTTGCGCCCGAGCTGCGAGACGTTGGGGAACACGTAGAAGGCGCCGCGCGGCAGGCGGCAGGTGATCCCGGGGATCGCGTTCAGCCCCGCGACGAGCAGGTCGCGCCGCGCGCGGAACTCCTCGACCATGGCCGCCGCCGCGTCCTGCGGTCCGGTCAGCGCCTCGGCGCCGGCGATCTGCGTGAACGACGCGGTGCAGCTGTTGCAGTTGGTCTGCAGCTTGGCGACGGCGTCGGCCAGCTCCTTCGGCATGACGCCGAAGCCCAGGCGCCAGCCGGTCATGGCGTAGGTCTTCGAGTGGCCGTCCAGGATGATCGTGCGCTCGAGCATGCCCGGGCGCGTGGCGATGGACTCGTGCGTCCCCTCGTAGATGATCTTGCTGTAGATCTCGTCGCTCAGCACCCAGAAGTCGTGCTTCACGGCCAGCCGGGCGATGGCGTCGAGGTCCGCGCCCGACAGCACGCCGCCGGTGGGGTTCTGGGGTGAGTTGATGATCAGCAGCTTCGTGCGGTCGCTGACCAGGCGCTCGAGGTCGGCGATGTCGAAGGAGAAGTCCTTCGCCTCGGACAGCTGCAGGGGCACCGACTTGGCGCCCAGGAAGTTGATGACCGATTCGTAGATCGGGAACCCCGGGTTGGGGTAGATGACCTCGTCGCCCTCGTCGACCAGGGCGGTCATCACGAAGTACATGATGGGCTTGCCGCCGGGCGTGATGACGATGTTCTCGGGGCCGACGGCGAGGCCGCGGTCGCGGGCGATGTACTCGGCGAAGACCTTGCGCACCTCGGGCTTGCCGGCGGCCGGACCGTAGTGCGTCTCCCCCCCCTGCAGCGCCGCGACGCCCTTGGCGACGATGTTGGCCGGGGTGTCGAAGTCGGGCTCGCCGATCTCGAGGTGGACGATGTCGCGGCCCTGCGCCTCGAGCGCCTTGGCGCGGGCGAGGACGACGAAGGCCGTCTCGGTACCGAGTCTCTGCATCCGCTTGGCCAGCATGATTTCCCCCTTGCCTCGAGAACCGCCGCGTTGCGCCGCGGCGTGAACACCCGCACGGGGAAATGTTAATCCGTTGACGCGGGGAAGTCAAAACCACCGCCCTCACCAACCTCGCCAGGCCAGGGCGGCGGTCGCCCGGAACTCGTACGCCGCGGCCTCGCCCGACGCCCGGGGGGGGCGCCGGCAGGCGGCGCAGGCCGCCGCGGCGGCGCCGCCACGCCGCCAGTGGACGCCGAGGGTGCGTTCGTCCTGCCAGCGTCCCCAGTGCCGGGGCAGCACGAGGCCCGGCGCCGGCGTCTCGACGCTCAACAGGTCGGCCTCCCCGCCCCAGGCCCAGACCTGGACGAAGCGCCAGCCCCAACCTGCCGCCGGCGACGCGCCGACCGACAGCGACAGCGCCGAGCGGTCGTCGGCCGCGGCCGGCTCGACGCCGCGTTCGTGGACCCGCACCGTCCGCCAGCCGAGCCGGCCCCGCCAGTCGCCGGTTCCGGCTTCGACCCAGGCGGCGGCGCGCCAGGTGTCCTGCATCGCTTGCCGGGCCGGCGGCAGCCAGGGCATGCGCCCGGCCCAACCCCGCTGCGTCTGCGACCGGCCGCTCAGGCTCGCGCCCCAGCGGCGGCGCGCGTCCCCGACCGCGACCTCCGAAGACTCGACCTCCCGAGATTCAAGCTCCAGTGACCAGCGGCGCACGGAGGTCAGCCGGGGCGACCCTTCGGACCACCCCTCGTGTTCGGCCGCCCCCAGGGCGGCGATCAACGCGACGGCCCCGCCGCGCCGTTGCAACCGCAGGAGCCAGCCGCGACCGTCGGCGTCCGTCAGCGCCGCGGGACGCTGCCCGGCCGCCGGCGAGGGACCCGGCTGGACGGCGGCGAC
>JAURXS010000226.1 GCA_030654305.1 bacterium
CCCTCGCCGCCGAGTCGGCCCGCGCCGGCTACGCGACGGGCGCCGCCGGCGCCGACGAACTGATCATGGCCCTGCGGCGGCTGGCCGAGACCGGCGCGATGCTGGCCGAGCGCGAGGCCGACCGCTACGCCGCCTGGGCCGCCCTGCGCGCGCTCGCCGGCCGCGACCCCGTCCTTCAGGAGATGCGCCCATGAGATCTGCGAAGCTGTTCGCCCTCGCCCTCATCCTCGCCGCCGCGCTCGCCGGCTGCGGCGGTGGCGATGGTCGCGAGCACGGCGCCCCCGCCGGCGGCCAGGCCGCCGGCGCCGCGAAGAAGTGGCTGTGCCCCATGCACCCCACCTACATCTCCGACCACAAGGAAGCCTGCCCCATCTGCGGCATGGACTTGGTGCCGGCGGCCGAGTTCTCCGCCCAGCAGGGCGGCGGCGCCTCGGGCGTGCCGGGCATGGCCGCCATCGAACTGAGCGACGAGGCCGTCCGCCTCGCGGGCGTGCGCACGCAGCCCGCGACGGTCGAGACGATGAACACCGAGATCCGGGCCGTCGGGCTGGTCACCGTCGACGCGACGCGCGTGCGCAGCGTGCAGACGCGGGTCGCCGGCTGGATCGAGACGCTGGCGGTGAGCGCGGTCGGGACGCGCGTGGAGGCGGGCGCGCCGCTGCTGACCATCTACGCGCCCGAACTGGTGGCCGGCCAGGAGGAGTTGCTGCGGGCCGTCGTCGCGCGGGACGCCGCGGCGGGCGGCGACCCGCAGACGCTGGCGAACGCCGAACACCTCGTCGCGGCGGCGCGGCGGCGGCTGAGCCTCTTCGAGGTGCCGGACGCGTTCGTCGCCCGGCTCGAGCAGACCGGCAAGCCGGCGCGCGCCGTGCCTCTGCTCTCGCCGGCCACGGGCGTGGTCACCGAGCGCCTGGCCTTCGAGGGCATGCGGGTGGAGCCGGGCCTGACGCTGCTGCAGGTGTCGGACCTCTCCGAGGTGTGGGTCGAGGCCCGCTTCTACGAGTACGAAGCCGCCCTGGTCGCCGAGGGCGCGCCGGTCGAGGTGCGGCTGCCGCACGACCCGGGCATCGTGCTGCCGGGCCGGATCGACTACGTCTACCCGACGCTGGACGACGCCTCCCGCACCCTGGCCGCGCGCATCGTCCTGGACAACGGGTTCGGGATGCTGCGGCCGGGCATGTACGCGAACGTGACGCTGCTCGCGGACCGCGGCGAGGCCCTGGTCGTTCCCGACGACGCCATCCTGGACACGGGCGAGCGGCGCCTGGTCTTCGTCTCCCTCGGCGAGGGCCGCTTCACGCCGCGCGAGGTCGAGGTGGGCGTGCGCTCGGGCGGCAAGGCGCAGATCCTGGACGGGCTCACGGCCGGCGAGCAGGTCGTCGTGCGGGCCAACTTCCTGCTCGACAGCGAGTCGCGCCTGCGCGCCGCGCTGCTCGGCGCCGACGCCGATGCCGCGACCACGACCCCGACCGGCGGCCACGCGGGGGACCACCGGTGATCGCGCGCATCATCGAGTTCAGCGCGCGCAACCGGCTGCTGGTGCTGGCGCTCACGGCACTGGCCTGCGCCTACGCCGTCCACACGCTGCAGACCATCCGCCTCGACGCCCTGCCGGACCTCTCGGACACGCAGGTCATCATCGTCACGAAGTGGGACCGCTCGCCGGACATCGTCGAGGACCAGGTCACCTACCCGATCGTGAGCGGCCTGCTCGGCGCGCCCGGGACGAAGGCCATCCGCGGCTTCTCGGACTTCGGCTATTCGTTCGTCTACGTGGTCTTCGAGGACGGCACCGACCTCTACTGGGCCCGCTCGCGCGTGCTCGAGTACCTCGACGAGATCAAGCCGCGGCTGCCCGCGGGCGTGGCGGTCTCGCTGGGGCCCGACGCGACGGGCGTGGGTTGGGTCTTCCAGTACGCGCTCGTCGACCGCGGGAACCGCCACGGGCTCGACGACCTGCGCTCCTACCAGGACTGGACGCTGCGCTACGCGATCCAGGCCGTCCCCGGCGTGGCCGAGGTGGCCTCCGTCGGCGGTTTCCAGCGGCAGTACCAGATCACGGTCGACCCCGTCCGCCTGGCCGCCCACGGGGTGCCGCTGCACGCGGTGATGGACGCCGTCCGGGCCTCGAACGACGAGGTGGGCGGCCGCCTGCTCGAGTGGAGCGGCGCCGAGTACATGGTGCGCGGGCGCGGCTACGCCAAGTCGCTCGCCGACTTCGAACGGATCGTCGTCAAGACCGCCCCCGGCGGCGTGCCGGTGCTGCTGCGCGACGTCGCCCGCCTGGAGCTAGGCCCCGACCTGCGCCGCGGCGTGGCCGACCTCGACGGCGGGGGCGACGCGGTGGGCGGCATCGTCGTCATGCGCCACGGCGAGAACGCCCTGAACGTGATCGGGCGCGTGAAGGAGAAGCTGCACGAGCTGGAGCCGGGCCTGCCGGAGGGGGTGGAGTTCGTCACCACCTACGACCGCAGCGACCTCATCCACCGCGCCATCGACACCCTCGTGCACGAGCTGCTGCTGCAGATGGTCATCGTCTCGCTGGTCATCCTGATCTTCCTGTGGCACGCGCCGTCGGCCATCGTGCCCATCATCACGATCCCGGTTTCGGTGCTGCTGGCGTTCATCCCGCTGCGGGCCATGGGCGTCACGATCAACATCATGTCGCTCGCCGGCATCGCCATCTCCATCGGCGTGCTCGTCGACGGGGCCATCGTCGAGGTGGAGAACGCCTACAACCGCATCCACCTCTGGCAGGCGGGCGGTCGCAAGGGGAGCTTCCACGAGGTGCGGCTCCAGGCGCTGAAGGAGGTGGGCCCCTCGGTCTTCTTCTCGCTGCTGGTGATCGCGGCGGCCTTCATCCCCGTGTTCACCCTGGTCGACCAGGAAGGCCGCCTCTTCAAGCCGCTCGCCTTCTCGAAGAACCTCGCGATGGCCCTCGCGGCCGTGCTCGCCATCACGCTGGACCCGGCGATGCGCATGATGTTCGCGCGCAGCGAGCCCTTCCGGTTCCGGCCGCGGGCGCTGGCGCGCCTGGCCACGGCGGCCCTGGTGGGCACCTACCACGCCGAGGAGAAGCACCCGATCAGCCGCGCCATCGCCCGCGCCTACGACCCCGCCTGCCGCTTCGTGCTGCGCTACCCGCGCGGCGTGATCGCGGCGGCCCTGCTGGCCGTGGCGGTCACGGTGCCGGCATACTTCCGGCTGGGCACGGAGTTCATGCCGCCCCTGAACGAGGGCTCCATCCTCTACATGCCGACGACGCTGCCCGGCATCTCGGTGACCCAGGCCGCCGAGCTGCTGCAGACGCAGGACCGCGTCCTGAAGTCGTTCCCCGAGGTCCTGAGCGTCTACGGCAAGGCCGGCCGCGCCGACACGTCCACCGACCCGGCGCCGCTGTCGATGATGGAGACGACGGTCGTGCTCAAGCCGCGGGACGAGTGGCGCGCCAGGGAGCGCTGGTACACCGGCCGGCTGCCCGAGTTCGTCCTGCCGCTGGTGAGGCCGCTCTGGCCCGACCGCATCTCCTGGGACGAGCTGGTGGCCGAGATGGACCGCGCCCTGCGCATCCCGGGCGTGACCAACGCCTGGACCATGCCCATCAAGGCCCGCATCGACATGCTCACCACGGGCGTGCGCACGCCCGTGGGCATCAAGATCTTCGGCCCCGACCTCGCCGAGCTAGAGCGCCTCGGCACGCGCATCGAATCGGTGCTGCCCGTCGTCGAAGGGACCCGCAGCGTCTTCGCCGAGCGCGCCGCGGGCGGCTACTTCGTGGACATCGAGCCCCGCCGCGACGAGCTGGCCCGCCTGGGCCTCACCGTCGCCGACCTGCAGGAAGTGATCATGTTCGCCGTGGGCGGCGAGAACCTGGGCACCGTGATCGACGGCCGGGCGCGCTACTCCATCAACGTCCGCTACCCCCGTGAGCTGCGCGACGACCTCGAGAAGCTGGGTCGCGTCCTCGTCGACGCGCCCGGCGGCGCCGCCGTGCCGCTGGCGCAGGTCGCCGACCTGAAGGTCGTCTCCGGCCCGGCGATGCTGCGCGACGAGAACGGGTTCCTCGCCAGCTACGTCTACGTCGACGTCGCCGGCCGCGACATCGGCGGCTACGTGGAGGAGGCCAAGCGCGTCGTGCGGGAACAGGTGGATCTGCCCGCCGGCTACGTCCTGCAGTGGAGCGGCCAGTACGAGAACATGCTGCGCGTCGAGAAGCGGCTGCGGCTCGTGGTCCCGGCCACGCTGGTGCTCATCTTCCTGCTGCTGCTGGCGAACACGCGGTCCGCCTTCAAGACCGGCGTGGTCCTGCTGTCGGTGCCCTTCTCCGCGGTGGGCGCGGTCTGGCTGCTGCACCTGCTCGGCTACAACGTCTCGATCGCCGTGTGGGTGGGGCTGATCGCGCTGCTGGGCCTCGACGCCGAGACCGCGGTGTTCATGCTGCTGTTCCTCGACCTGTCGTACGACCGGGCCCGCAGCGAGGGCCGGTTGCGCAATCTGGCCGAGCTCGACGACGCTATCCTCCACGGCGCCGTCAAGCGCGCCCGGCCGAAGCTGATGACCGTCGCCTCGAGCTTCATCGGCCTGCTGCCCATCATGTGGTCGACCGGGGCGGGTGCGGACGTGATGAAGCGGATCGCGGCGCCGATGATCGGCGGGCTGGCGACCTCCTTCCTGCTGGAACTGCTGGTGTATCCGGCGATCTACAAGTTGTGGAAGGTGAGGGAGTTGGGCCTGTCGTTCCCCTCCGGACGGCGGCGGTGGGCGGGCCGGTTGTCATCCCTCCGGATGTCTGGTAACCTCATGGGGTCGGATCGCCCGAGATGACACCACCCGTTTCCCGCCGGGCGGCCGCTCGCTCCGGTGGAAGGGAGTGCGTCGTGCGTCATCGGCATTCCGGGATCCTCTCCCCGCTTTTCCTGTTCTGCTTTGTCGCGGTGCTGGCGGCGGCCGGCGGCGCGTCGGCGCAGATCAGTCCCTGCCCCGATGCGATCGGCATCTACTTCGACCAGGACGCCTACCAGTTCGACATCGCGTATGCCGGCAATATGACGCCGCTGAACGTCTACCTGATCGTCACGCATCCCACGGGCGACTACATCCGCGCGTGGGAGTGCCGCATCACCGAAACGAGCACCTTCACCACGCCCGGCTCCTGGTCGCTCAACGGCGGCCTGGACGTCGACGCCGATCCCTGGGATTTCGTCGTCGGCCAGGAATGGTGCCCCGTGGTCGACTCCACCGTCCTGCTGGCGAGCAAGACCATGTACGGCACGTCGGCCTCGACCGCGACCTACAAGGTGACGGGCATCCCCGGCTCCATCAGCTTCCCCGGCGGGACTCCCGGTTATGTGCACACGCTGGGCTTCAACACGCCCCTGCAGGTCGCCACCGGCGAGCTGGGCTCACCCCAGGCCTGCGTCAATGCGGGTTGCGGGATCGTGCCCAACTGCGACCCTGGAGTCATCGACTTCGTGGTGATGATCGACGCGACGCTCGATGGGATGTCGGACCTAGGCAACGTCGCGGGCATCTCGGGCGGCGCCTCGGACGGATACGATGGCGACCTCGACGTGCCGGAACCGCCGCTGCCGCCGTCCGGGTACGTGTCGCTGACCTTCCCGCATCCCGAGTGGGGCTCGATCCTCGGCGACGATTTCCGGGCCGACGTCCGGTCGTTGTACAACCCGGAACTCGGCGACAAGGCCTGGCCGCTGCGGCTGTTGAGCAGCCAGTCCGGGATCGCGACCCTGACCTTCCAGCCGGACTTCGACCAGTCGTCCGGCTGGGGCCTGAAGCTGGTCGACGACGACCAGGGCCATGTGATCGACCTCTGGGGCTCGCTCTCCTACACCTTCGCGGTCACGGCGGGTCAGCCGCGGCGTTTCTGGCTATCCGTGGGGTTGGTACCGGTGCCGCCGCTCAATCCCACATCGCGCGATCTGCCCGTGGGCTGGTCCATGGTGGGCGTCCCCCTGCTGCCGGACGCGCCGGGCACCATCGGTTCCGTGCTGCTCGACGATGCCGGCGTCTCCACATACGTCTACAGCCACGAGACGGGGGCCGGCTACCAGCAGCGAGCGGCGGACGACCTCATGCGCCAGGGCCGGGGTTACTGGGTCGGTGCGACGAACGGCTTCCGTTTCACGATGGAAGGACAGCCCGATCTCGACGGCACGGCCATCCCCCTGTCCTGCGGCTGGAACCTCGTGGGTTCGCCGATCTGGACGACCATGCCCCTCGATCTGGTCAAGGTTGCCTACCAGGGTCATCGCTACGAATACCAGGCGGCGGTCCAGATGGGTCTCGTCTCGAACCTGGTCTATTCGTACCTGACTGCTTCCGGATCCTACGCGCCCCAGTCGTACCTCCAGCCATGGCAGGGTTACTGGCTGGCGGCCTATCAGAGCGGCGTCGAGCTGTGGTTCCACTACTACGATCTCGACGCGGACAAGTCGTCCCGCACGCGTCCCGCCTTCGTGCCCGACGACCACAACTGGTGCCTCGCCCTCGGCCTCGACGGCAGCCCCGAATCCGTGACCGTCGGCCGCCTCGAAAAAGCCGTCGACGGCTTCGACCCCGCCTGGGACCAGCCCCGGCCGCCGCGCGCGCCGGTGGTCGCCGCGCGTCCCGAGCTGTGGCTCGACGGCTCGGCCCTGGACCTCAGCTCCGGCGACCAACTCACGGCCGATTACCGGATCGCCGACGGGTCGGACGTGGCCTGGGACCTCGTCGTCGCGGCGCCGGCGCCCGGGCCGGTCACGCTGCGGTGGGAAGCCGCGGACTGGGGCGGCCGCGAGGACCTGCAGGTCTACCTGCCCCACCAGAACCGCGTCGCGGTGATGTCGATGCGCGCGCAGTCGAGTTTGACCCTCGATGTCGGCGCCGCGCCGGTCATCGTGCGCCTGCGCACGCCGGACCTGTCGACCGGCGCGCCGGAGGCCGTCGTGGGCAGGTGCCTGCTGCGCGCGGTCCCGAACCCGTTCAACCCGCGCA
>JAURXS010000227.1 GCA_030654305.1 bacterium
GGCCTCGACTTGCGTGAACAGCCAGCCGGTCTCCTTGCCGCGCAGGAACTCGACGGCCCCGCCCGCGAGGGACAGCGACGGGTCGGGCACCAGCGACTCCTCGCGGATCGTCGGCAGGCTGCCCAGACCCTGGCAGACGCGGCACGAACCGGCGGGCGAGTTGAAGGAGAACAGTCGGGGTTCGAGCGCCGGGAAGCCGCGCCCGCAGCCGGGGCAGGCGGCTTCGCGGGAGAAGAGCGTCTGGCGGTCCCCCTCCCGCACGAGCACCGAGCCGCCGGACAGCGCCACCGCGGCCGTGAGCGCCTCGTTCAGCCGCGCCTCGACGCCGGGCCGCACGACCAGGCCGTCGATCACCGCCGCGATGTCGTGGCGGGCGCCCGCCGCGAGTTCGACCCCCTCGTCCAGGTCGCGCATCTCGCCGTCGATCAGCGCGCGCACGTAGCCGCGCCGCTGCAGGTCCCGCAGCAGGGTGCGGTGCGCGCCCTTGCGCCCGCTCACCACCGGCGCCAGCAGCCACAGGCGGGTGCCCTCGGGCCGCGACGCGATCGCCTCGCGGATCTCCGCCAGCGGGCGCGCGGCCGCCGGCACGCCGCACGCCGGGCAGTGGGCCGTGCCGCAGCGCGCGTAGAGCAGGCGCAGGTAGCTGGCGATCTCGGTCACGGTGCCGACCGTCGAGCGCGGGTTGGCGCCGAGCCCCTTCTGGTCGATGGCCAGCGCCGGGGACAGTCCCTCGATGCGGTCGACGTCGGGCTTGGGCAGCTGGTCGAGGAACTGGTGGGCGAAGCTCGAGAGGCTCTCGATGTAGCGCCGCTGGCCCTCGGCGTAGAGCGTGTCGAAGGCCAGCGACGACTTGCCGGACCCGCTCGGGCCGGTCACCACCACCAGGCGGTGTCGCGGCAGCGTCAGGTCCAGGTTCTTCAGGTTGTGGACGCGTGCGCCCTTGATCGTGATGACGTCGCCGGCCACGATTCCTCCGTCGCTCGGACGTTCAGCGCACGACCGCGGCGGGGGCGCCCGCGCCGCGCGGCAGGGCCTCCCAGGCGGCGCGTTCGTCCGCGGTCAGGCCCGCGGCGTCGTCGATCACTTCGGCCTTCAGGAGGCGCCGGGCCTGCAGCGGGTTGTCGGAGCGGTCGCGCGGCGACGCCACGATCGCGTCGACCACGTCGAGGCCCGTCACGACCTTGCCGAAGGCGGTGTACTTGTTGTCCAGGTGGGCCACGTCGGCCACGCAGATGAAGAACTGGCTGCCGGCCGAGTTGGGGTCGGCCGCGCGGGCCATCGACAGCACGCCCCGCTCGTGGCGGACGGCGTTGAACTCCGCGTTCAGCAGCGCCTGGTCGCCCGCCAGGGCGTAGCCCTTGGCCGCGATCGCGGTGCGGGCGCGCTCGAGCAGCGCCAGCTCGTCGGCGTCGAGCACGTCGCGCCAGCCGGGGCCGCCCTGGCCGTCGTTGGCGCGGTCGGCGTCCTTGGAGTTGGGATCGCCGCCCTGGATCATGAAGCCGGGGATGACGCGGTGGAACGCGGTGCCGTCGTAGAAGCCGGTCCGGCACAGGTGCGTGAAGTTGGCGACGTGGTGCGGCGCCGTCTCCGGGTTCAGGGCCAGCAGGATCGGCCCGGCGTCGGTGCCGAGGCGAACGAAGGGCTGGGCCCCGGCGCCGACGGCGGAGAGCAGGACCAGGACGGCGATCAGGGCGGCGGTCAGGGCGGTGGCGGCGGTCGTGCGCATCGGTCGTCCTTTCCCGGAGGTGGCGCGGCGGTCGGCGGTCGTTCGCCGGACGGCCCCCATGCATAGCACTCCCGGCGTCCCGGGGCAACGGCGCGCTCGCGGCCACCCGCTCGCAGCCACCCGCTCGCGGCCGGCCCGGGGACGGCGAGAGCCGCCCCGGCGGGGGGCGGCTCTGCGCGTGGGGAACGCCGATCCTGCGTTACTGGTTGCGCGACCAGAGGCGCTCCGGCTTGTGCAGGGTCAGGCGGACGGCGTTATTCAGGGCGCGGCCTTCGGCCGTCGTGTTGTCGCCGACGGGCCGGGCGGGGCCGTAGCTCACCACGGCGAGGCGCGCGGCCTCCATGTTCAGGTCGTTGATCAGGTAGCGGACCACCGCGGCGGCGCGGGCCGCCCCCAGCTCCCAGCTCGTGGGCCAGATCTCGCGGTAGTCGCCGGGCACGCCGTTGTCGTCGGTGCCGCCCACGACGTGGATGTCCCAGCCGGGATACTGGTCGCAGGCGTCCTTGATGGCCGCCAGCGTGGGCTTCAGCTTGTCGCCGATGCCGAGGTTCGCGCCCGAGAAGGCCAGCTCCTCGGTCAGGGCCACGCTGACGACTTCCCCGTTCTGCTCGATCAGCACGGCCTTCTCGGCCTCGAGCTGGGCGATCTGCTCGCGCAGGCCGGCCGCCAGCTGGCGGCCCTCGGCGATGGTCGCCTCGCGCGCGGCGATCTCGGTCTGCAGGGACAGGAGGCTGCCGTCGCGCTCCGCGACGAGCTGCTTGTAGTCGCTGCAGGGAGCGCAGCCGAGCAGCGCGGCGCTGGCCGCGACCGCCAGCAGCAGGGCGATCCGCATCGTGGTCCGCATGTCTGGTTCTCTCCTTCGCCGCGGCGCGGTCGGGGGCCGATCCGCGCGTCCGTCGCCGCTGGGTGACGTCGCCGTCCGCCCGGCGGACGCGACTGGTGTCAATCTAATGTGGCGAACCCGCCAGGGGAAGCAGATTTTCGCCGGCGCGGCCGTCCCGCCGGTTCAGTCGTCGGCCGCGGTCCCGGGCGCCTCCCGGAAACGCGCCAGCACCTTGTTGGCGCCGATCACGTCCATCAGGTCGCCGGCTTCCAGCCGGAAGTTGCCGGCGGGCAGCGGTACCTTGGTGTCCACGGTGGGGTCCTTGCCGGGCCGGTGGACCTGGATGAGGTTCAGCCGCTCGCGCGTCAGCAGCTGCAGCTCGGCCAGGGAGCGCCCGTACCAGGACTGCGGCGGCCTGATCCGCGCCAGCGCGTAGCCGTCGGGCAGCTCGACGAAGTTGACGACCGTGTGCCGCAGCAGGCTCTCGGCCACCCAGTGGCCCATCTGGGTCTCGGGCTGGATGACCTCGTCCGCACCCACCTTCTGCAGGACCTTGCGCTGGTCGGTGTTGGTCGCCTTGCAGATCACGTAGGGCACGCCTAGCTCCTTGCAGAGCAGGGTGATCTTGACGCTGGACTCGAAGTTGTCGCCGATGCCGACCACCACGGCGTCCATGCGCCCGACGTCGAACCGCGTCAGGTTCTCGCGGTCGGTCGCGTCGAAGGAGACCGCCATCGAGACGTTGTCCTTCAGCCGCTCCGCCAGATGGTGGTTGCGGTCGACGGCCAGCACGTCCACCCCCTCCTTCTGCAGGGTGGTCGCCACGCTGGAGCCGAACCGCCCCAGACCGAACACGGCCATGCGCCTCATCAGTGCCTCCGCTCCTGCCGCCCGCGGCGGCGGTCAACCGACCTGGATCGTCGCCTCGGGGTAGCGCACGCCGTGTTCGCGCGCGGGGCGGACCAGCCCGTAGGCCACCGCCAGCGGGCCGAGGCGGCCCATCATCATCAACAGCGACACCAGCAGCCGGCCGGGATCGCTCAGCTCCGTGGTCAGGCCCAGCGTGAGCCCGACGGTGCCCATGGCCGAGAGCACCTCGAAGATCGTCTCGACGAAGCCGCTGCCCTCGGTCGCCAGCAGGATGCCGAACGCCAGGGCCACGACGGTCGTGTAGGTCGTGGCGACCATGAAGGCCCGCCGCACCAGGATCGGCCCCAGTTCGCGGTCGAACAGGCGCGCGGCGCTGCCGCCCAGGGCGATGGCCCGCGCGTCGGCCCAGAGGATGGCCACCGTCGTCACCTTGATGCCGCCGGCCGTCGAGCCGGGCGCGGCGCCGATGTACATCAGCACCAGCATCACCAGCACCGTGGCCGGCGAGAGCAGCGTGAGGTCCATGGAGTTGAAGCCGGCCGTGCGGGTCGTCGCCGACTGGAAGAAGGCCAGCCCCAGCTTGGCGTCGAGACCCAAACCTGCGAAGGCGCGGTCCCACTCCAGCAGCGCGATCAGGGCCGTCCCGCCCGCCAGCAGGATCGCGGTCATGAGCAGGACCACCCGCGCCTGCACGTACAGGCGGCAGCGGCGCGAGCGGTCGGCCCGGGCGCGGCCCTTGAACCAGGCCACCACGTTGGCGGTGACCGGGAAGCCGAGTCCCCCGATGATGAGCAGGGCGCTGATGGTGCCGATCACCACGGGATCGCCGGCCTGCGAGATGAGCGAGTCGCTCCAGGTGCTGAACCCCGCGTTGCAGAAGGCCGACACGGCGTGGAACAGCGAGCAGCGCGCCCGGACCAGCGGGTCGGGGATGGTGTCGCCCAGCGCCGCGAAGAGCAGCGCCGCCCCGGTCAGCTCGAGGATCAGCGTGTGGACGGTCACGAAGCGCAGGATGCCGCGGGATTCCTTCAGCATGTCCCCTTCGAACACGTCCCGCATCATGCTGGCCCCGCGCATGCCGATGCCGCGTCCGAACAGCATGGCCAGCGTGGCGGACACCGTCATCACGCCGATGCCGCCGATCTGGATCAGCAGCATGATCATGGTCTGTCCGAAGACGGTGAACCCGGTGCCGGTGTCGCGGACCGACAGGCCGGTCACGCAGACGGCCGAGGCCGAGGTGAACACGGCGTCGACCGGCGTGATCGGGGCGCCGGCCGGCACGCTGAACGGGAGCAGCAGGAGCCCGGCGCCGAGCAGCACGATGGCGGCCAGGCTGAACAGGAACAGCGGTCCCGGCTGCACGCGCCGCGGTCGCCAGCGGAATCCGCTCATCGCGATCCTCCTGCCGCGGGGCGGCCCGGCCGGTCAGGCCGTCGCCGGCCCGTGCACCGCCGTCAGCAGCCGGTCGGGGTCGAAGTAGGTCCTGGCGCAACGCATGATGTCGTCGCGTCCCACGGCGTCGATCTCGCCCACGAGCTCGCTCGTCGGGATGAAGCGCCCGTAGAAGATCTCGTCCTTGGCGGCGCGTCCCATCTGATTGGAACCCCCTTCCAGGGAAAAGATCAACTGGGATTTGATCTGGGCCCGCGTGTCGGCGAGCTCGTCCTCCCCCACGCCGTCGCGCAGGAAGGCGCGGTACTCGCCGCGGACGACCGCCTCGAGGCGGGACAGCTTCGCCGGCGAGCACGAACCCGAGCAGCTCACCAGGCCCAGGTCGCGCCCCATGTCGGTGTAGGTGAAGACCGAGTAGGCCAGCCCCTCGCGCTCGCGCACCGCCTGGAAGATGCGGCTGGACAGCCCGCCGCCCAGGATGTTGCTCAGCATCGCCAGCGGCACGCGGTCGGGGTGGAGGTAGGAGACCGCCTGGTTGCCGATCTCGAAGTAGCACTGCTGGACGGGGCTGTCGATGACCAGGCGGTCGCCGCGGACCTCGGCCCCGTCGAACAGGATGTCGGTCTCCTCGGCGGAGATCTCGGCCGGGGCCCGGCCCCGCGGCGCCGTCGCGCCGGCCGGGGCGAAGCACGCGCACAGCTGGTCGGTCATCGCGGGCGGGACGTTGCCGCCGAGGGCGACGACGAGGTTCGGGCCGGCGAACAGGTCGGCGTGCTCCCGCCGCAGCAGGTCCGCGTCCAGCCCCCGCACCGAGGCGGGCGTGCCCAGGATGGGCCGGCCGCGGGGGTGCCGGCCGTAAAGGCGGGCTGTGAAGGCGTCGTGCAGCAGGTCCTCGGGCGTGTCCAGGACCTCCTGGATCTCCTCGACGACGACGTCCTGCTCCAGGGCGACGAGCGCGGGCTCGAAGGCCGGGCACAGGATCATGTCGGCGAGGGCCTCGGCGGTCGTCGCGAAGTAGTCGGGCAGGACCTTCGCCGTGAAGGCCACGTGGTCCTTGGTCGTGAAGGCGTCGACGGACGCGCCGACGCTGTCGAAGAGGCGGGCGATGTCGAAGGCGCTGCGGCGCCGCGAGCCCTTGAACACCATGTGCTCGAGGAAGTGGGCCAGGCCGCCCAGCCCCGCCGGCTCGTCCTGCGAGCCGCTCCGTAGCCACACGCCCAGCGAGACCGAGTGAGCGGACGCGACCGGGACGGTCAGGATGACCGTCCCGTTCGCGAGCGTCACCCGCTGCGGCGGGGTTTCGTTCTGGTAGGGACCGATGTTCATGCGTCGGCGACCGGTCGCCTACCGGCGCCGCGGTCCGCGATCGCGGTCGCGACCGCCGCCGCCCCCGCGACCGCCCCGGTCGCCGCCGTCGCGGCGCGGCCCGCGGTCGCTCGACTGGTTCGGGTCGACGCCCTCGGGCACCGGCAGCAGTGCCTTGCGGCTGAGCCGGACCTTGCCCGAGCGCGAGTCCACCTCGACCAGCTTGACCTGGACCGACTCGTTGATCTGTAGCACGTCCTCGACGTTGCCGACGCGGAAGTGCTCGATCTCCGAGATGTGGAGCAGGCCCTCCTTGCCGGGCAGGTACTCGACGAAGGCGCCGAAGTCCACGATCGAGACCACGCGGCCCGTGTAGACGGCGCCGACCTCGGGCTCGGTCATCATCATGCGGATGCGCTCGACGCACTCGTTGCCCTTCGCCTGGTCGGGCGCCGAGACGAAGACCAGACCGTCGTCGTTGATGTCGATGTTGGTCTCGGTCTCCTCCTGGAGCTTCTTGATCACCTTGCCGCCCGGGCCGATCAGCTCGCCGATGCGCTTGGGCGGGATCTGGATGGTGATGATCTTCGGAGCGTACTGGCACAGCTCCTTGGCCGGCTCGGCGATGGCCTCGTGCATGAGGCCCAGGATGTGCTGGCGCGCGTTGCGGGCGTCGGTCAGGGCCTGCAGCATGATCGCGCGGCTGATGCCGCCGATCTTGGTGTCCATCTGGAAGGCCGTGATGCCGTCGCGGGTGCCGGTGACCTTGAAGTCCATGTCGCCGAGGTGGTCCTCGACGCCCAGGATGTCGGTCAGCACGGCGACCTTCTCGCCCTCCTTGATCAGGCCCATGGCCACGCCGGCCACGGCCTTCTTGATGGGCACGCCCGCCTGCATCAGCGCGAGGCTGGCGGAGCAGACCGTGGCCATCGAGCTGGAGCCGTTCGACTCCAGGATGTCCGACACGATGCGGATCGTGTAGGGGAACTCCTCCTGCGTGGGCAGCAGGGGCCGCAGGGCGCGCTCGGCCAGCTTGCCGTGGCCGATCTCGCGGCGGCCGGTGCCGCTGTAGCGGCCGGTCTCGCCCACGCTGAAGGGTGGGAAGTTGTAGTGGAGGTAGTAGGGGCTCCACCACTCGCCCTCGAGGGCGTCGATCTTCTGCTCGTCCGACTTGGTGCCCAGGGTCACGGTGCCCAGCGACTGGGTCTCGCCGCGGGTGAACAGGGCCGAGCCGTGGACGCGGGGCAGCAGGCCCAACTCGATGTCGATCGGGCGCACCGTGGTCAGGTCGCGGCCGTCGGCGCGCACGCCCTCGTCCACGACCATGGCCCGCATCGCCTTCTTCTCGAGCTTGGCGAAGGCGGCCAGGGCGTCGGCGTCGGGCTTGCCCGCCTCGTCGGCGAAGGACGTCTTGACCTTCTCGTGCAGGGCCGCCACCGCGTCCTGGCGCGTGTGCTTGGCCTTGATGCGGATGGCGGCGTCGAGGTCCGTCGCCACGGCGGCGCGGACCGCCGCGATCTTGGCGGGGTCCAGCTCGCGGGCCGTCACGGCGAACTTCGCGCGCGAGCCGGCCTTGGCGACGAGGTCGCGCTGCAGGGCGTTGAGCTGGCGGATCCAGCCGTGGGCGAAGTCGATGGCGTCGAGCAGGCGGTCCTCGGAGACCTCGCTGCAGGAGCCCTCGATCATGCAGACGATGTCGTCGGTGCCGGCCACGACCAGGTCCATGCTCGACTCCTCGAGCTGGGCGAAGGTCGGGTTGGGCACGAACTCGCCGGCGATCTCGGCCACGCGCAGGCCCGAGACGTACTCGGCGAAGGGCACGTCCGACAGGTTCAGGGCCAGCGAGGCGCCCGTGATGCTCAGGACGTCGGCGTGGAAGTCGGTGTCCGAGCTGATGACGAAGGCCACGACGTCGGTCGCGTGGCGGTAGCCGTCGGGGAACAGCGGCCGCAGCGGGCGGTCGATGAGGCGCGCGGAGAGGGTCTCGCGCTCGCTCGGCCGGGCCTCGCGCTTGAAGAAGCCGCCCGGGATCTTGCCCGCGGCGTAGGTCTTGTTGCGGTACTCGACGAACAGCGGGAGGAAGTCGCGGTCGCTGACGTTCTTGTCCGCCGTGGCCGTCACCAGGACCCGGGTGTCGCCCAGGCCGACGACGCAGGCGCCGCCCGCCTGGCGGGCCATCTTGCCGGTCTCGAGCGAGTACTCGGCGCCGTTCATCTGCAATGCCGTCTTGTGTCCATTCATGTTTCTTCTTTTCCTTCCTTACAGCTTTTGCGCGTCATGCGCTGGCGCCCGCCAATGCGGGCGGCCGCGGTCGTGCGACCACGCCGCGGCTTCGCTCCCGGGAAAGGCGCAACGCGCGCCGATCCCGCCGGGACCCGCCTGATTTATTGGAGAATGCGGTGTCCTGTCCGAAACCATGGGGCGGCACCGCGGCTCTCAGCCGCGGATGCCCAGCTCCTTGATCAGGGAGCGGTAGCTCTCCAGGTTCTTCCGCTTCAGGTAGTTCAGCAGCCGCTTGCGCTGCCCGACCATCTTCAGGAGCCCACGTCGGGAATGGAAGTCCTTCTTGTGGGTCTTGAAGTGCTCGGTGAGGTGGTTGATGCGCGCGGTCAACAGCGCGATCTGCACCTCGGGCGAGCCGGAATCCGACTCGTGCTTCCTGAACTGGGTGATGACCTGGTCTTTCTGATCCTTGTTCATTGCCATCGTCAGAACCTCCTTAGCTCATGACGTCACGATGGCCGCAGGCTGGCGCCCGTCTCCGGGGGTCTTATCAGGTTCCCCGGGGCCGAGCCTGGTCGCCTCTAGGGCGTGCCAACCCGCTTGCTTGCGCTGGGCACTACAAAAACGCGAGGCTGAACCCCGCGACCCGGCGCCCGCGGAATATAGCCGAGGCCGCAACCGGGGGCAAGCGGGATTCCGCCCTGCCATCGGCCACGGCCCCTGCGACTTGAGGACGGGCGGCGACGACGTTGAGACGCCACCGCCACCGAATCCCTCAATATATTGTCATCATGCCAGTTGCGACGCTCGACGGCTATGCCGCCGGCAGCGCTCAGGCGCCGCGGGTCGCCGACAGGATTCCCCGGCGCTCCAGCTCGGCCAGGATCTGGGCGATGCAGGCCGCCCCGTCGTGCTCGTCGGTCTGGACGAGCACCTCCGGCGTCAGCGGCTCCTCGTAGGGGGCGCTGATGCCCGTGAACTCCGGGATCTCCCCCGCGCGGGCCTTCTTGTAGAGCCCCTTGGTGTCGCGGCGCTCGCACTCCTCCAGGGAGCAGCGGCAGTAGACCTCCAGGAAGTCCCCGTCGTCGACCAGTTCGCGGTTGGCGTCGCGGTCGGTGCGGTAGGGCGAGATGAAGGCGGTCAGCACGATGGCCCCGGCGTCGAGCAGGAGCTTGGACACCTCGCCGATGCGCCGGATGTTCTCGGTGCGGTCGGCGGGGCTGAAGCCCAGGTCGCGGTTCAGGCCGAAGCGGACGTTGTCGCCGTCCAGCACGTAGGTCTGGCAGCCGCGCTCGAAGAGCGCCTTCTCGACGCCGCGGGCCAGCGTCGACTTGCCGGCGCCCGACAGGCCCGTGAACCAGAGGATGGCGCCGCGGTGGCCGTTGCGGCGGGCGCGGTCGGCACGCTTGACGTCCGAATGCGACCAGGTGATGTTGCGGCTCTTCGGTGTGGTCATGTCGTCTCCCGCCGCACGCTCGGCGCGGTCTTGAGGTGGTGGTTGCGGGCGAAGAACGCTGCCGCCGCCCGGCGCGGCAAGTGAAAAATCCGCGAACCGGGCCGCGGCGGGGTCAGCCGAACAGCTCGGCCTCCCGCAGCGGGACCGCGCCGCGGTCCTTCTCCGAGAGCACCGCCGCGGCCGGCAGCGGCCAGGCGATGCCCAGTTCGGGGTCGTCCCAGCGGATGCAGCGCTCGGCCTGCTTGTCGTAGTAGTCCGTGGTCTTGTAGAGCACGTCCGCCTCGTCGCTCAGGGTCAGGAAGGCGTGGGCGAACCCGGGCGGGATCCAGAGCTGGCGGTGGTTCGCGTCCGACAGCACCGCCGCTGTCCACTTCCCGCAGGCGGGCGAGTCCCGCCGCAGGTCGACCGCCACGTCGAAGATCTCGCCGCGCACCGCCTGCACGAGCTTGCCCTGGACGTGCCTCACCTGGTAGTGCAGCCCCCGCACCACGCCGCGGCGCGAGCGGGAGTGGTTGTCCTGCACGAATTCCGGCAGGAAGCCGACGGCCTCGCGCCAGGTGCGGGCGTTGAAGCTCTCCAAGAAGAAGCCCCGCTCGTCGGGGAAGACCCGCGGCTCCAGCAGCAGCACGTCGGGCAGATCCGTCTTCGTGACGATCATCTACAGGCCTTCCTTCAGGATCCGCTCGAGGTAGGAGCGGTAGCTCGAGGCGGGCATCGCCGCGATCGTCGACTCCAGGCCGGCCCGGTCCAGGAAGCCCCGGTTGAAGGCGACCTCCTCCAGGCAGGCGATCTTCAGGCCCTGGCGGGCCTCGAGCAGCCCGATGAACTGGCTGGCCTCGAGCAGGCTCGTGTGGGTGCCCGTGTCCAACCAGGCGATGCCCCGGCCGAGCTTCTCGACCACGAGTTCGCCGCGCTCGAGGTAGGCCCGGTTGACGTCGGAGATCTCCAGCTCGCCGCGGGGCGACGGCGTCAGGCCGCGCGTGATCTCCACGACCCGCTCGTCGAAGAGGTAGAGGCCGGGGATCGCGTAGCGCGAGCGCGGCCGCAGCGGCTTCTCCTCGATGCTGACGGCGCGGCCGTCCGCGTCGAACTCCACCACGCCGTAGCGCTCCGGATCCAGCACGGGGTAGCCGAAGATGCGGGCGCCGCGGCGGAATTCGGCCACGATGCGGTCCAGGTTCATGCGGCCGTGGAAGACGTTGTCGCCCAGGATCAGGCAGACGCCCTCGCCCGCCAGGAACTCCTCCCCGACCAGGAAGGCCTGGGCGATGCCCTTGGGTTCCGGCTGGACCACGTAGGTCAGGCTGATCCCCCACTGCGAGCCGTCGCCGAGCAGGTCCTCGAAGCGGGGCGTGTCCTGCGGCGTCGAGATCACCAGGATGTCGCGCAGGCCGGCCATCATCAGGGTGGCGAGCGGGTAGTAGATCATGGGCTTGTCGTAGACCGGCTGCAGCTGCTTGCTGGCCACGCGGGTCAGCGGGTAGAGGCGGCTGCCGGCGCCGCCGGCCAGCACGATGCCCTTGCGCAGGCCCGGGACCGGGGTGGTGTCGTCCATCGGTCGCTCCTGGGCGGGAGGGCGCTCAGCCCCCGCGCCGGTTGAGGGTCTCGGGATCCAGCGCCGCGCGCGCGGCGGTCTCGTCGCGGGCCAGCTGCTCGCGCAGCGCGGCCACCGAGGGGAAAGCGCGCTCGTCGCGCAGCCGGGCCACCCACTCCAGCTTGAGGCTGCGCTCGCGCACGTACCCGTGGAAGTCCAGCACGTGCACCTCGAGCCGCGGCCGGGGCAGGCCGCCCGGGTTGACCGTCGGCGCCAGGCCGAAGTTGAGCATCCCCCGGCAGACGGCGCGCTCGGTGCCCGGCGCGCCCAGCAGGTCGCCGTGGCGGTCGACCTCGGGCAGGTGGCCGTGGCGCAGGCCGACCACCGCGCGTCGGTCGTCGCCGGCGACGGCGTCGGTCGGCACGTGGACCCAGACGGCGTAGACGCCGGGAGCCGGCAGCTGCTTGTCGGGATCCAGGGGGTCGACGTTGGCGGTCGGGTAGCCCAGCGTCGCACCGCGGCCGGCGCCGTACCCCACCTCGCCCCACAGGCTGTACGGCCGCCCCAGCATGGCGGCGGCCCGCGCCACCTCGCCCTCGCGCAGCAGGCGGCGGATCGCGGAACTGCTGACAACCTCGCCGCCGAGCGTCAGCGGCGGCACGACTTCGAAGCCGAAGCCGTCGCGGCGGGCCAGGTCGGTCAGGGAACCGGCGCTCCCGCCGCGGCCGGCGCCCAGGTGCACGTCGTGGCCGCCCGCGAGGTGGCGCATGCCGAGCAGGCCGCGCAGGAAGCGGCGGACGAACTCGTCGTAGGGCA
>JAURXS010000228.1 GCA_030654305.1 bacterium
TCGGCGGCGACGGCGGCGGCAAGCGCCGGCGGCACCCCCGACCTGGCCAGGCGGTCGGCGAGCAGGCGCCGCCCGACGGGCTTGGCTCTGAGCGTGTCGCGGCACCAGGCCTCGGCGAAGCGCCGGTCCGAATGGACGTCCGTCTCCTCGAACCGCTCCAGCACCTCGTCGACGGGACCCGGCGGGTAGCCGGCCGCGAGCAGGCGGGACCTCAGGTCCGCCCGCGTGCGCAGCCGGCGATCGAGTTCGCGGAAGAGCCGGCGGGCGATCTGCTTGCGGACCGCGGCCTCGTGGAGCGTCGCGAGCAGCGCCGCCGGCAGGACCTCCCCGCAGGCGGGCAGATCCGGCGGCAACGACGACGTCGCCAGCTCCAGCACCGTGCCGTCGCTCAGGGCGAGCCGCGCCTCGCCGTCGCCGCGGTCCAGGGACAGCAGGCGGATCCCGGGCTCCGTCCCGTCCACGGCTCAGTCCGTCGCGGCGGCGCGTCGCCCGCGTCCGGGCTTGGGCGCCTCGTCGGCCCCGCCCTCGACCGCGGCCTTCGCCGCCGGCGCGACCGCGTCAGCGGCCGCGGCCGGCTCGGTCCGCACGCCGTAGTGGACGAGCACCTTGTGTTCGATGCGGGAGTAGAGGTCGGGATTGGCGCGCAGCAGGTCGCGCACGTTCTCCTTGCCCTGGCCGAGCCGCTCGTCGCCGTAGCTGTACCAGGCGCCGGATTTCTGGATGATCTCGGCGGCGGTGCCCAGCTCGATCAGGTCGCCTTCCTTGGAGATGCCCTCGCCGTAGAGGATGTCGAACTCCGCCTTCTTGAAGGGGGGCGCCACCTTGTTCTTGACCACCTTCACGCGCACGTGGTTGCCGACCACGTCCTCGCCCTGCGTGATGGCGCCGATGCGGCGGATGTCGAGCCGCACCGAGCTGTAGAACTTCAGCGCGTTGCCGCCGGACGTGGTCTCGGGGTTGCCGAACATCACGCCGATCTTCATGCGGATCTGGTTGGTGAAGATGACCAGCGTGTGGGTCTTGCTGATCGCGCCGGTGAGCTTGCGCAGGGCCTGGCTCATGAGGCGGGCCTGCAGGCCGACGTGCTGGTCGCCCATCTCGCCCTCGATCTCCGCGCGCGGCACCAGGGCGGCCACCGAGTCGATGACCACGACGTCCACGGCGCCCGAGCGCACGAGCATCTCGGTGATCTCCAGGGCCTGCTCGCCGGTGTCCGGCTGCGAGACCAGCAGGTTGTCGATGTCCACGCCGATGAGCCGGGCGTAGACGGGGTCCAGGGCGTGTTCGGCGTCCACGAAGGCCGCCACGCCGCCCTTGCGCTGGGCGTTGGCGATCGTGGTCAACGCCACGGTCGTCTTGCCGCTGCCCTCGGGGCCGAAGATCTCGACCACGCGCCCCTTGGGCAGGCCGCCCACGCCGAGCGCGATGTCCAGCGCGAGGCTGCCGGTGGAGATCGGCTCGATGCCCTCGACCACCTGGTTCTCCCCGAGCAGCATGATCGATCCCTTGCCGAACTGCTTCTCGATCTGGGCCCGCGTCAGCTCCAGGGCCTTGGCCTTCTCCTGCTGCCTGTCCATAGCCATTGCGAATCACTCCTTGGGTGTGGGACTGCGTCCGGGAGATCGTGCGGGCGGCGAGCCAGGCCGCGCCGGGGCGGTCGGTATTTGCGACCTTACTACGGCGCCGCGGCCCCCGCCAGCGGGAAAACAGTGCGCGTCTCGTGGAGGGCTCCCCCGGGCGCGAGCGTGCTCTGCACCAGGCGGATCCCGGTGACGTCGATCCCGGAAACGCGCGGCACCGTTTCGCGCCGCAGGGCTGCGAGTTCGCGCGGCGGCGGTCCGGCGCGGAACCGCGCGAGGGTCAGGTGGGCCCGGAACCCGCCCGCCGTCGCGCCGAGCCCCGGACACCGCCGGGCCATCGCGTCCGCGATGCGCGCCGCCAGCGCCTCGAGCGCGCCGCCGCTCTCCATCTGCAAGAAGAGAACCCGCGGCCGACGCCAGCCCGGGAAGGCCCCGAGGCCGCCGGCCCGCATGCTGAACGGCGGGGTCTCCCCCGCCGCCGCCGCCAGGGCCGCCCGCAGGTCATCGAGCCGCTCGGGCGGCCACTCGCCGAGGAAGCGCAGCGTGACGTGCAGCTGCTCGGTCCGCGCCCAGCCCAGGTCCCAGCGCGCCCGCCAGGCGTCCAGGCAGGGCGACACCTCCGCGCGGAAACGCTCCCCGGGATCGACGGCCACGAACAGCCTCACGACCAGCCGTCGGCTTCCGCGTGCGCGAAGGGGTCGCCGCCGTCGGCGAGGTGGCGTCGCAGGGCGTCCAGCGCCACCGCCACGGCGAGTTCGCGGTTGCGGGCGCGGTGCGCGAGGAAGCGCGCGTGTCCGGCGAACGTCCCCGCGGCCGAGGCCAGGCCGATCCAGACGGTGCCCACCGGCTTGGCCGCCGAGCCCCCGCCCGGCCCGGCGACGCCGGTCACCGACAGCGCGGCGTCGGCGCCGCAGCGGGCCCGGCAGCCCGCGGCCATCGCGCGGGCGCACTCCCCGCTCACGGCCCCGTGGTCCCGCAGCAGCGCCGCCGGCACGTCCAGCAGGTCCCGCTTGATGTCGTCGGCGTAGGCGACGATCCCGCCGCGGTACGCGTCCGAAGCGCCCGGCACGTCGGTCAACGCGGCGCCGAGCAGGCCGCCGGTGCAGGATTCCGCGGTGGCCACCGTCGCGCCGGCGCCGCGCAGCGCCGACAGGACCACGGCCGGCAGGTCGACGAACTCGCGCGCCCACACGCGGTCGCCCAGCGCTTCGTCCAGCCGCGCGGCGAGGCCGTCGGGCATCGCGTCCCGCCCGGCCGGCGCCAGCGCCTGGACGTCGACGCCCCAGCGCGTGAGCCACCAGGACCAGCCGCAGCCTGGGAATTCCCGCAGCAGCGGCGCCGTCAGCCGGTCCAGGACGGGCTCGCTCAGCCGTACCGTGCGGCGCAGCAGGACGGGCCGGGCCGGGCCGAGCCGGCCGCCGTCGTCCAGCCAGGCTTCGACCAGCGGCCACAGGACCCGCATCTCCGAGGGCACGCCGGGCAGCAGGACCAGCGTGCGGCCGCGCAGGTCGCCGACCATCGCCGGCGCGGAGCCCTCCGGGTTGGGCAGGGCGGCGAGGCCCAGCGGCAGCAGGCCCTGCTTCACCATGTTGGGGCCGTAGGGACGGCCGCGCGCCTCGCAACGCGCGCGCAGGATGTCGGCGATGGCCCCGTCCTCCCGCAGCGGAACCTCCGCCCAGGCCGCGACCGCCTCGGCGGTCAGGTCGTCAGGGGTCGGGCCCAGCCCGCCGGTCAGCACGACCAGGCAATCTGCGGGCGTGGCGTCCAGGGCCGCGGCGATGGCGGCGGCGCGGTCCGGCACGACGGCCACGCCGCCCACGGCCACGCCGCGGCGCGAGAGGCGCTGCTGGATCTCGTGGGAATTGGCGTCGAGCGTGCGCCCGTTGAGCAGTTCGTCCCCGACCGCGATCAGGCGGGCCTCGATCAGACGCGCCATGTTCACCAACCCGTCACGGACAGGGTGACGCGCAGCAGCAGGTGGGCGTACACGCCCGCCAGCAGGTCGTCGCACATGATGCCCCAGCCGCCGGGCAGGGCTTCCAGCCTGCGGATCGGGAACGGCTTGGCGATGTCGAAGACGCGGAACCACAGGAAACCGGCCAGCCAGCCGGCCCAGCCCGTGGTGAGGCCGAAGTAGGTGACCAGCATGCCGGCCACCTCGTCGCAGACCACGCGGTGCGGGTCCTTGCCGTGTCGCCGCTCCATCCAGGTGGCCGCCGGCACGCCCAGCGCCACGACCAGCGCGAGCAGGCCGACCTGGGCGGCCAAGGGCACCGGCGACGCCAGCCCCCACAGCAAGGTCACACCCAGGCTGGCGACCGTGGCCGGCGCGAAGGGCGCCAGCCCCGTCCCGAGGAAGGTGGCGAAGGCGTTGATCAGCAGACGCCCCACGGCGGTGTCCTTTCGGCGAAGTCCCGGCCGGCGCGCACGACGAGCGCGTGCAGGATAAGCCAGGCGCGGCGGGTGGTCAACGCGGCGGGTCGTCGATGCGGCGAGGGACGGAGCGTGCGGGATCCGGTCGCGCCGTTCAGCGCAAGCGGGCGAGCAGCAGGGCCAGCAGGTCGGGCAGGCCCTCGCCGGTGGTGGCGACCGTGGGCACGGACGGCCAGCCGACCGGGTTGAGCAGGGCCTCGAGTTCGGCGAGGGGCAGGGCCTCGGGATCGTCGCGGTGGTTGTACTGCAGCAGCAGCGCGGCGCGGTCGCCGGGGCCGCCGGCCGCGAGTTCGGCGCCGAGCTCGTCGAGCAGGATGAGGTTGGCGTCCTGGCGCCAGCCGCGGCTGTCGGCCGTGAAGACGACGGCGTCGGCGCCGCGCAGCAGCAGCCGTCGCTCCTCGCTGCAGGACAGGCGGCCCGGCGTGGTCAGCAGGTGCAGCGCGGAGCGCTGCGCGTCGGCCGGCACGGTGAGGTACTCGAACCCGTCGCCGGACGCCACGGCGGACGGCAACGCGGCCGCCTGCAACTCGGCATGCCGCGACGCGGCGAGCGCACCCGGCGCACCGAACAGGCCGGCCCAGGCCGCCAGCGTCGCCGACTTGCCGCCGCGTCCGGGGCCGTACAGGACGGCGCGGCGCACCTCGGGCAGGTTCCCGGCGCGGTCCCGTTCGGCGGCGGGAATCACGCCCGCCTCGTCGGCGTTTCCGGATCGGCCTCTTCGAACAGCAGCCCGACGGCCTCGCGCATGCTCGCCAGCAGGCTGCCCACCGTCCGGTGCGCCAGCCCCGGCCAGAGGTCCTCGTTCCCGAAGACCATGAGCACCAGACCCCGGGCCACGTGGGCGGCATGGACTCGGTGCTCCCCGTCGAGCAGGAAGGCCGAGGCCTCGGGCGCGGCGTCGGCGCCCAGCACGCCGGCCGCGGCCAGCGCCGCCCGCAGGCGGGCCACCGCGGCCTCCGGCAAGCCCTGCGGGGCCTCCCCCACGTGCAGCACGAGACGCCCCTGCCCGTCCACGAGCGCCACGCCGCGCACGCCGGTGCGCTCGAGCAGCGCGACCGCGGCCGAGTACAGCAGGGTGTAGGCGTCGTCGCGGGTGCGGGTCGGGGTCGTCACGTCCTACCTCCGGACACGGCGGCGGGTCGCCGGCGGCGGGTCGACGGTGACCGGCCGCTGAGCCATTGCCCGTGGTATCGGCGGTGAAGATAAGGGATTGAGCCTAAAAATCCCGGCGGAACTGGAAGGCCCGGTGCAGGGTCGCCTCGTCGGTGTAGGCCAGCGCGCCGCCCACGGGGATGCCCGTGGCGAGGCGGCTGAGGCGCAGGTCGCGCCCGCTGAACATGCGCTGGATGTAGAGGGAGGTCGCCTCGCCTTCGACGCTCGCGTCGAGGGCCAGGATCATCTCGCCGATCCCGTCCTGCTCCACGCGCGTGGCCAGCCGCGCGAACGGCAGGTCCTCGGCCCGCACGCCGTCCAGGGGGGACAGCAGGCGGCCGAGCACGAAGTAGCGGCCGCGGTAGAAGCCGGCCTTCTCGAAGGGCAGGACGTCCACGGGCGAGGCCACCACGCAGAGCTGGTGCGGCTCCCGCGACGGGGACGTGCAGATGGCGCAGGGGTCGGCTTCGGTGATGGCGCCGCAGCGGCCGCAGTGGCGGACGTTGGCGCGGGCCTCGGCGAGCGCTTCGGACAGTTCGCGGGGCGACGCGGCGTCCTCGCGCAGCAGGTCCAGGGCGATGCGGGTGGCCGACTTGCGCCCGAGGCCGGGCAACCGGCTCAGGGCGCGGACCAACCGCTCCAGCGAGGGGGACTGGAACTCGCCGCCCTCGCGGGTCCGGGCGGCGTGGCGGATGGCGGGGGCGGTGTGGTCCATGACCTACATCCCCGGCAGCTTCAGGCCGCCGGTCAGGGCGCCCATCTCCTTCTCGACCATCTCGTCGACGCGGCGCACCGCCTCGTTGACCGCGCTGACGACCAGGTCCTGGAGGAACTCCACGTCCTGCGGGTCGACGGTCTCGGGTCGGATGGTCAGCGAGACGAGCTGGTGGCGGCCGTTCATCACGGCGACGACCTGGCCGCCGGCGACCTCGGCCGCGACCTCGCGCTGGGCCAGCTGCTCCTGGGTCTCCTGCATCTGCTTCTGCATCTGCTGGGCCTGCTTCATCAGGGCGCGCATGTCCACGGTGTTCTCCTCGCGCCGGCGGGGCCGGGCGCTGTTGTCAGTCCTCGCGCGGCGCGGCCCCGCCCCGGTCGGGCGCGGTGTGCCAGGCGTCGCGATCCGCAGCGGGCACGACCTCGGCATCGAGCCGCCGCACCAGGTGGTCCAGGGCCGCGTCGCCGCCGCAGGCGCGCTGCAGCGTCTCGTGCTCGGTGGGCGCCACGTGGCGGCGCAGCTCCTCGCGGTGCTCGCGCCGCGCCGCTTCGGCGCCGGAAACCAGGTTCAGGACGATGTCGCGGCCCAGCAGCTCGCGCGCGAGCTCCTGCAGCCGCGGCAGGTCCTTCTGGATCAGCTGCAGCTGGAACTGCTTCTCGACGGGGAAGGACAGCGCGATGCGCCCGTCCTCCTCGGCCGGGATGCCCTCCATGATGCAGGAGCCGAGGCCGGGCTGGCGGCCGAGCAGCGTCTCGACGAAGGCCGTCCAGCCGTCGACGGTGGTGGCCGCCGCCGCCGTCGACGCGTCGCGCACGCGCGAGGCGCCGTGGTCCCGCGGGGCGGGCGGCTCCGTCGCGGCGTCCGCAAGAGGTGCGGCGTCGGCGAGGGGCGCGGCCCGCGCGCCGGACGCCTTGACGGCGGACGGTTTGGGCGCGGACGCCGTCCGGCCCGCGGCGGTGCGCCGGTCGGCGCCAGGGCCGCCGTCGCCGCCGGACAGCGGCTGCCCGGTCAGGGCTTCCAGGCGGCGCACGAGGTCCGACAGCACGACCCGCGACTCCAGCAGGACCAGTTCGACGAGCAGGGCCTCGAGCAGCACGCGGGGCTGCCCGCTGCGGTGGATGCGCTCGAAGCCGCGGCTGGCGCGGTCGAGCAGGGCCAGCAGGTCCTGGGGCGCGAAGTGTCCGGCCTGCCGGCGCAGGATCTCGATCTGGTCCTCGGGCAGGCTGATGCCCGCCGCGAGCGCGGGGTCGATGCGCAGCAGCAGCAGGTTGCGGAAGTTGTCGACCAGCCCGCGGGCGAAGTCGTCGAGGCTCTGGCCGCCCGCGGCCACGCGGTCGGCCAGGCGCAGCGCGCGGCCGGCGTCGCGCGCCATGACCGCCTCGTTCAGCTCGATCGCCACCTCGCTGCCCACCAGCCCGAACAGGTCCACGACGGCCTGTTCGTCGATGCGCTCGGGGCTCGCGGCCAGGACCTGGTCCAGGATGCTCAGCGCGTCGCGCATGGACCCTTCCGCCTGCGCCACGACCAGACGCAGGGCGCCGGGTTCCAGCTGGACGCCTTCCTCGGCCGCGATCGCGGTCAGGCGCGCGGACAGTTCGTCGCGCGTCAGCAGGCGGAAGTCGAAGCGCTGGCAGCGCGAGAGGATCGTGCGCGGGATCTTGGCGGGCTCGGTCGTCGCGAAGAAGAAGAAGACGCGGGCCGGCGGCTCCTCGAGGATCTTCAACAGCGCGTTGAAGGCCCCCTTCGAGAGCATGTGGACCTCGTCGATGATGAAGACCCGGCTCGCCCCGGGGCTGGGCGTGTACTGGGCCATGTCGCGCAGCTCGCGCACGTTGTCCACGCCGGTGTGGCT
>JAURXS010000229.1 GCA_030654305.1 bacterium
CGCTGGATGATCTCGTCGGCGCTGGCACCGGTGAGCAGGCCCGAAAGCTCGGCGCCCGCCTGGTCCTTCGCGATGTAGGAGAACGTCGTCATCTTAAAACCTCTTCCCGTCCGCGGGTCAGTCGCTGATGCACACCCGCAACACTTCCTCTAGTGTCGTCACGCCGTCGCGCACCTTGAGCAGCCCGCTCTGCTGTAGCGTCCGCATCCCCTCCGACTGCGCCTGCTGCCGGAGGTCGCTCGTCGTCCGCTTCTCGGCGATGAGCTCGCGCAGCGCGGGCGACATCACCATCTTCTCGATCACCGCGACGCGCCCCGCGTAGCCGCGCCCGCGGCAGGAGACGCAGCCGGCGCCCCGGAGGAACTTCTCCGGCATCACGGCCCTGTTGTCGGCATCGTTGCCGAGGGCCATAAGCAAATCTTCCGAGGGGGAATATTCCTCCAGACAGTGCTGGCAGGTCCGCCGGACCAGGCGCTGGGCGGCCACCAGGGTGACGGCGCTGGCCGCCATGAACGGTTCGGTCCCCATCGAGACCAGGCGGGCGGCCGTGCTCGGGGCGTCGTTGGCGTGGATGGTGCTGAACACCATGTGGCCGGTAAGCGCGGCGCGGATCGCGATGTCGGCGGTCTCCTGGTCGCGGATCTCGCCGACCATGATCACGTCGGGGTCCTGGCGCAGGAAGGCGCGCAGCGCGTTGGCGAAGGTCACCTTCTTGCGGACGTTCACCTGCACCTGGTTGATGCGGTCGATCTGGTACTCGACCGGATCCTCGATGGTCGTGATGTTCAGCGAGCCGCTGTCGAGCTCCTTGAGCGCCGCGTAGAGCGTGGTGGTCTTGCCGGACCCCGTCGGGCCCGAGAGCAGGATCATGCCGTGGGGGCGGTGGATCGCCTGGCGCACGGACTTGATGTCGTCCTCGGCGAGGCCCAGGGCGGTCAGGCTGTAGTTGAAGTTGGTCTTGTCCAGCAGGCGCATGACGATCTTCTCGCCGTGGATCGTCGGGATCGCCGACACGCGCACGTCGACCTCGCGGCCCTCCCGGCGGAAGGTGAAGCGCCCGTCCTGGGCCGTGCGCCGCTCCGCGATGTCCATGTTGGACATGATCTTCAGGCGGCTGACCGTGCCCGTGTAGACCGCCCGCGGCGGGTTCAGGGCGTCGTAGAGGATGCCGTCGACCCGGTAGCGGATCACCAGGCTGCTTTCCTGGGGCTCGACGTGGATGTCGGTCGCCCGGTCCTGGATGGCCTTGCCGATGATCTGGTCGACGAGGTTGATGACGCCGGCGTCCTGGGCCGCGGCGGCATCGTCGGGTTCCTCGCCCACCCGCAGGGCCGTCTCGCCGATCTCGTCCATGACCGACTCGATCAGCTGCGAGACGTTGCGGTCCCCCATGATGCGCCCGTAATGGTCGTCGCGGGCCTTGGCGAGGGCCTCGGAGGGGGCCAGCAGGATCTCGAGCTCGCAGTCGATCCGCGAGGCCGTGCGCTGCAGGGTGTCGATCGCTTCCACGTCGAGGGGATCGTGCATGGCGACGAGCAGGACGTGCTCCTGCACGTGGACCGGCAGCAGGTCGTGGCGCCGCGCGAACTCCTGGGGGATCAGATCCAGGGCGGTCCGGGTCACCTCGTCCCGCGACGGGTCGAAGAGCCGGTGGCCGAGCTGGCTGCCCAGGGCGTCCAGCAGGTCCCATTCGGTGATCAGGCCGCGGTGTTGGAGGATCTCGCCGAGCCGCTCGTGGGAGAGCTTCTGCTCGACGAGCGCCTCGTCCAGCTGGCCCTGGTCGATCACGCCCTTGTTGATCAGGAATTCGCCGAGACCCGGCGCCTTCGTGTGCATCAAGGAACTTCCCCCATCCCCGGTGTGCGGCGTGGCCGGCGAGATGCCGGACGCGTGCCGTCAGGGAGGAGGGCTGCAACGGGCGTGCCATCGTGTCCCGATGGGGCGCATGGGTCCCCGGCGTGCCCGTGGATGGCCGAAATTCGGATGTTGAAACTCCCGATTCAGGAGGCGCCGCGTTCCGGCAACTTGCACGGGGGCAACTAATTGAAGGTGCGCAGCCTTCTGGCGCCCGACGCCGGTGGAGGCGTGGCACGTCGGGGCGCCCTCGTCGTCGGTTGCCGCCGAGGCGGGCGGAACGGGGGCCCAAGCCGCCGACGCCGCCTGCGAGCCCCGGGGGAGGGCTGGCTAGAAATTAGACACTTGCAGCGGTCGGGGCGGGACCTGCCGAATCGTGCAATTTGCGACGGGATCGGCTAGCATGTCGGCATCCATCCACCCACGCCGAACCGCCGCCCGATGGGGTTGGCTGCCGAGGAGGCACCGCATGG
>JAURXS010000230.1 GCA_030654305.1 bacterium
AGCGGGGTCGTGCCGTCGGGGCCGTACACCGTCACGGTGACGTCCGTCGGGACGTTGGCGTCGATCGCCGCCGGGACCAGGAAGACCACCGAGGGGTTGATGGCCAGCAGGGTCGCCTGGTAGGTCGTCAGGTTGTAGCCGGTCACCGTGAGGGTCATGTCGCCGGGCACGGTCACCGGGATGTCCAGCACGATGTCCGCCAGCCCGCCCGCGTCGGCGACGGCCGTGCCGTGGATAACGCCGTCGCGCGACAGGCAGGCCACGGCGCCGGGCACGCCGACGTCGACCTGGAAGCCCGGGGCGCCGAGCTGGACGACCGGCAGGTGCGAGGGCGCGATCTCCAGGGGCGCGTCGGTGCGGACCATCAGCGAACAGTCGCCGAAAATGTTGTACTGCTCGATGAGCTTCGGGCCCTCGCCCGTGGGGTAGGTGTCGAGCACCTGCATGCCGCCGTAGTAGTACAGGGCGCCCAGGATGTTGGCCTGCTCGGCGACGAGCAGGTCCACGGCGTGGGCCTGCATCTCGCAGGGCGGCACCCAGGAGGCCAGGGTCGAGGCCGAGTAGGTGCCGACGGCGCCGCTGGGCTGGGCGACCGAGCCGGCGCGCAGCCAGGCCTCGGCGAAGCAGACCGCGGTCGAGAAGTCTCCGTTGGAACAACTCACGTCCAGCAGCCAGGGCTGCTTCCAGCCGTTGGTCAGGGCCAGGACGTTGCTGTTGGCGAACGGCGGGTTGCTCCAGCTCGTGCCGCTGCCGTGGCCGATGTAGCTGACCAGGCTGCGGCCCTCGTTCAGGGCGGCCGAGATCATCGCCGTGGTCCCGGTCGGCTGGTAGATCTGGTCGACCTGGGTGAAGGTGTAGGCGAGCAGGTCGGTGCGCAGCAGGTTGCAGCGCTCGTAGTCGGTCGGCGTGCCCTCGTTCGAGGCCAGGCCGGACCCCTTGTGGTACCACTCGGCGGCGGCGCCGGTGTCGGGGTCGCGCTCGTAGCGGACGAACTTGGCGACCTGCAGCTGGACCTCGCCGACGTTGGAGGCCGAGATGCGCGAGACGAACAGGTCGGGGTAGAGGTCCGAGCCGGCCACCATGGCGTAGGTCGGGTCCGAGTCCGCGCTCTCGTAGGAGCCGACGCGCGTGGGCACGTCGGCGATGTCGCCCACGAGCACCACGTAAGTGAGGCCGTCGGCCGACCCGTAGCGGCTGGTGATGGCGTTCTGGACGCCGGCGGCGGTGCCGCCCACCGAGGACATCGTGATCATCTCGACCGGGATGCCCTTCTGCTGCTTCCAGGCGACGAACGGGGCCAGCGCGCCCTGGTAGGCGTCGGCCGTGACGACGAGCATCCGGCCGGTCGTGCCGATGGCGACGTACTTGTCGGCGCCGTAGTTGGCGAACAGACCGCGGTAGATGCGGGCGAATTCGGGATCGACGGCGGCCGCGCCGGCGCCGGCCAGCTCGTTCAGGCCGCCGGTGCCCTTGGTGACGACCTCGAGGGTCATGCTGCGCAGCACGCGCAGCACGCCGCGGCCGGCGTCGTACTGGAACGGCACCACGCGCAGGGCCACGCCGCGCTCGTCGCGCACGATGTACGGGTCGCCGAGGCTCGCCGTCTCGCGGGGGTAGACCCCGCCGTCGCGGTAGAGGGCGTCGAAGGTGAAGGCGATGCCGGCCGGGTCGAGATCGCGGGTCAGGTGGCCCTTGGACGGCAGGACGGGATCGACGGCGGTCTCGGTCCACTCGCTCGCGACGACCCGCAGGACCGGCACGCCGGTGCCGGCGATGGCGACGCTGCGGCAGATCATCGGCAGTTCGGGCAGGCCCTTCTCCATCAGCCAGGCCTCGCCGGGCAGCCCCAGCTTGGCGTAGGGGCGGCCGTCGACCAGCGCGCCTTCGAGGTCGTAACCCGGGACCTCGATCCGCAGCGTGACCACGTCGGCGGCACCGGTCGCGACGACCTGCGGCAGCGCGACGGCCCCGCCGTCCGTCGCGACCCACGCCGCAGAAGCGACCGCAGCCAGGACCTGCAGCGACAGCAGCAAGACGGCTGCCTTGCACCAAGAGCGCTTCATCGTGTCTCCTCAGGCTCGGGACAGGCAAGATTCGGTAGTCTGATGCGGGTATTTGATTATACCTCATGGGCATGGCGTCTGACAACGCGGAAGGTCCGACGAAAAGCGGCGGCCCCCCAAGGGGACCGCCGCCGCCCTCCTGGCGGGATCATGGCTAACTCGATGTCAGGGAATGGATTCCACGGCTTCCGGGTCGCAGACGGTGGCCCAGCGGCCCGCGTAGAAGCCGCCGGGGCGTTCGGCGGCCCGGTGGTAATCGCCGCCCAGGACGCCCTCGACCGTCTCGACCTCGTTGTGCCACTCGCCGTGGAACCGGCCGCGCCCGTTCTCGTCCGCGGCCTCCCAGGTGCCGGCCAGCAGGCCGCGGCAACGGCCGCTGGTGTCGATGTACTTGCCGAAAAGGACCCGCTCGCCGCGGCTGTCCAGGCCGTAGCGGCCGCGCATGAAGCCGTGCAGCCGACCCCAGAGACCGACCCAGCGACCCTTGAAGACGCCGCCCTCGGCGGTCGTGGAGTCGCGGTCGGCCAGCCAGACGCCGCCCAGGAAGCCCTTCGGGCACAGGTCCTCGTCGGTGACGCGGTGGCCTTCGAGGCGCAGGGCGTTGCCGAGTTCGTCGACGGGGCGGGTGACGTCCAGGCCGGCGAGATCCGCCACCGGGACGTCCAGCGCGATCAGCGGCGTGACCAGGTGCAGCACGTTCGGCGGCAACGTCCCGGCGCCCGCGGAATCGGCCGGGGCGGCGGGCTCGATGATCTCCACGATCAGACCGTCGAAGTGCGGACCGGTGTGGGAGACCCAGGCCACGCTGCGCCGGTCGGGTCGGGGCAGCACCAGGTGGTCGCGCGGGCGCTCGAACAGGATCACGCGCCGCACCACGACCAGGCCGCGGTCCACGCGCAGCCGGCCGCTCCAGTCCAGGCCCTGCACCTCTTCGCGGATGTCCTCGGGCGCGCCGTCGAGCCGGCCCCAGGTCAGGCGCAGCGCGACGATCCGCGGGGGCGGCGGCGCGCCGTCGCCGGCGGGCAGCAGGGCGGCGTCCTCGAGTTCCAGCACCTCGGCGTCGTCCTGCAGGGGGTCGTCGCTCGCCGACTCCTGGTCCTCGAGGGACATCGTGGCGTAGTAGTCATCGTCGAAGGCCGGCGCCTCGTCCGTGTAGGTCAGGCCGCCGTAGGCCTTGTCCAGATCCATGGCGTCGTAGTCGTCGACGGCCGTGACGGCGGGCACGGTCGCGCCCTTGTCGTCGCCGCAGCCGGCCAGGCCCAGCGACAGCAGCGCGGCCAGGACCAGCAGTCCCGTCAGTTGGAGTGTTCGGTTCAGCTTCGCGGTGTCCATGATCGCCTCCCTCGTTCCGACCCCGGTCCCGCCCGGAAGCTCGCTCCGGCGCCGGGACGTTCCTCGCCCGTGGTGCGGCTGGACTGCACGAGAGGTGCCAAGGGAGGCTGAGGAGTGAAATCGATGATTTTACAAGACGTTGCGACGACGATCGGCACGGGGCCCCGTCACCGGCGCGTACCGGGAAGTACACTGGACGTCCGCCTCGGTACCGCAGCGTCGGGATCCGTCAGTCGGTGGGACCGTCGCGCACCTTGAGCTTCAGCGCGATGAGTTCGGCGTGGTCGAGCCCGAGCATCCGGGAGATGCGGTGCAGCAGGGCGTCCTCGTGGGCGTCGAGCACGCCGTCGGCGTACACGACGCGCCACAGCGCCTCCAGGACGTCGCGCAGCTCCTGCCTCGTCAGCGCGGTGCGCAGCAGGCTGGTGGTGTTGTAGAGGTCGGTCGCGTCGTGGCGGTGCGCTTCGGCGGCGTCCATGAGCGCGGACGATTCCCGCGCGTCGAGACCGAAGCGGTCGCCGAGGATGCCGGCGATCGAGGCCCTCTCGGCGCCGGCGGCGGTGTCGTCGGCCCAGGCCACCTCCAGCAGCAGCGCGGCGGTGGCCAGGCGGCGGCGATGGTCGGCGTTGGCGACGTCGCCCGCCACGGCCGTCACGTCCTGCGTCATCAGCTTGCGCAACGCTTCGAACACGGTCACCTCCCGTCGACGATCCGCTCCCAGCCGGAGCCGGGCAGGGTCAGCACTTCGTAGGGGATCGTGTCGAGCCAGTCGGCGAGCAGCTCGGCCCCGATGCGGTCGTCGCCCTGGGATCCGAGCAGCACCGCGTCGTCCCCCGCCGCCGCGCCTGCGATGTGCGTCACGTCGATCATGGTCAGGTTCATGCAGATCCGGCCGCGCACCGGCGCGCGTTGGCCGCGCACCAGCACATGGGCCCGGTTGGAGAGTCGCCGCGGATAGCCGTCGGCGTAGCCCAGCGGCAGCACGGCGATGCGCGAATCGACGGGCGCCCGCCAGGTCCGCCCGTAGCCCACGGTCTCGCCGGCGGGCACGACGCGGACCTGGGCGATGCCGCAGATCCAGGTCGCCGCCGGGCGCAGGTCCAGGCCGGAGGTGCCGGCGGCGCGGGCCGAGACCAGCGTCTCGCGCGAGGGCCAGACGCCGTACGCGGCGATGCCCACGCGCACGATGTCGCGCCGGTCCTGGGGCCAGAGGATGGTCGCGGCGCTGCACGACATGTGCCGCTGCAGGTCGCCGTGGCCGCGCGCGGCCAGCCGGGAGAGCCAGTCGTCGTACCGCGCGGTCTGCGCGCGGGCCCAGGTGTGGTCGGTGGTGTCCTCGATGTCCGCGTAGTGGCTGGAGACGCCGACGAGCTCCAGCCCGGGCGTGCCGTCCAGCACGGCGAGCGCCGCGTCCAGCTCGCCTTCGACGATGCCCTGCCGGTTGACGCCGGTCTCGACCTTGAGGTGGAGCCGCAGGGGGCGCGCGGCGTCGGCCGCGAGACGCGCGGCCTCCAGGCCCGCCAGCGAACCCACGGTCGCCTCGACGCCGAGCCGAGCCGCGAGCGCGGCCCCCGCGGCGTTCACCGGTCCGAGGATCAGCACCGGGGCGTCGATGCCGCCGTCGCGCAGGGCCGCGGCCTCCCCGACCGTGTGCACGCCGAGCAGGTCGGCGCCGCCGTCCAGGAACGCGCGGGCCGCCGGCAGCAGCCCGTGGCCGTAGCCGTCGGACTTCACGACCGTCAGCAGCCGGCAGGCCGGCGGGATCAGTTCGCGGAAGCGCCTCGCGTTGTCGCGCAGGGCGGCGTGGTCGACCAGGATGCGGAGCCAGCCGGTCGGTTCCATCGGGACATCCCCGGACTCGGGCGTGGTGCGTCGCGCGCCGGACACCCTGGTTGAGTGGAGAGCTAGTTGCCTTCCTGGGCGCGCTTGCGGTTGTTGCAGGACTCGGGGTCCGCGCAGGTGCCGTAGAGTTCCAGGCGGTGACGGTGGATCGTGAACGCGTGCTCGGCCGCGAGCTTCTCCTGCAGGGCCTCGAGCTGCGGGTTGTAGAACTCGGAGATCTGGCCGCAGTTCTGGCAGATCATGTGGTCGTGGTGCTCGACCTCCGAGTGGCCCTCGTAGCGGGCGAGGCCGTCGCCGAAGCGGCGCTCCTCGACCAGGCTGCTCTCCACCAGCAGGTGCAGGGTGCGGTAGACGGTCGCATAGCCGATCCGCGGGTTGACGGCCTTCACCTCGCGCAGCAGCTCCTCGACCGACACGTGGCCCTTCAGGTTGAAGAAGACGCTGACGATGGTGTTGCGCTGCTTGGTGGTCTTCAAGCCGCGCGTCTGGATGAACTTCTGGAAGGCGCGCTCCTTCTCCTTGACCGCTTCGGGCGCCACTTCTTTTCGGATCGACACGTGCCTCGACCTCCCGCTGGGGATAACGTGATTCTGATATCCATGTTCACGCTATTTGATACAGCGAGTTCGCGCGGCTGTCAAGGCGCCTCGTCGACATTCCCGCCGGGAGCGGCCAGCGCCGGCAGGGCGAGCCCGAGCGAGAAGCCGTCACGGAACAGGCGGTCGGGGGCGTCGGCGAATTCGCGGGTCCAGCCGGCCTGCAGGCGCAGTTCGGCCCGCAGCGGCAGTTCGAGCGCCAGGCGCAGCCGCCGGCTGTCGCGCCCGCCGACGCCGCGCACCGCGGCCAGCCCGACCACCGTCGCGGGCGAGGGCCGCCAGGCCAGGCCCGCCGACAGTTCGCTCCGCCCGGGGAAGGCGGAAGCGGAGAACACGTCGCCGGCCGCGCCCAGGTTCAGCGTGCGGCCGCCGCCGGCCTCCAGGGTGACGCGTTCGGCGAACCGCCACTCGCGCCGGGCCTGCAGCCGCAGCGCGATGCTGCGCGCGGCGAAGGGATAGAGGGCGTTGCTCGCGAAGGGCATGGCGAGTTCGGCCCCGCACACCAGCGGCCCCAGCAGGGGGGCGCGCATCCGGCCGAGCCAGCCGGCCGCTGGCCGTCCCCAGCCGGATACCTGCGTCTCTCCCGGCCAGCCCGCGGTCGCGCCCTCGCCGGCGGCGTCCGGCCAGCGTTCCAGGACCGGCAGGTCGTCGCTCGCGAAGTCCAGGTGGGGCCAGCGCAGGTAGGCGACGCCCCGGCCGTCGCGCCGCAGGACGGTCGCAACCTCCAGCACGCCGAGGTTCCAGCCGGAGGACGGGTCGTCGTAGCGGGAGGCCGTGACGCGGAAGGCGCGGCCGTCGTCGAGGAAGGGCCAGGGCAGGTCGTCGTCCCAGGGCGCCGCGGCCGGGGCGGCCGAGGCGAGCAGCGTGCAGAGTGCGGCTGTCAGCGCGAAGCGCCCGACCGTCGCGTTCACGGCCCCACGCCGTCCTGTTCCATCAGGCGCACCATGCCGGCCGCGGCGAAGCGCACCAGGACGACGCGTCGGTTGCCCGGCAGCATCTCCTTGCCGACCACCAGCCCGAAATCGTCCCAGGCCAGGTGGTGGATCACGTCGCCCTCGGCGTAGGTCTGCCACGGCCGGTAGGGCACCGCCTTCTCGAGGTCCAGGTCGGCGAGCAGTTCGGCGACGTCGTCCGTCGCGGTGGCCGTCGCCGGCGCCGGTTCCGCCGCCGCGCGCGGCTCGTCGTCGTGGTGGTCTTCGCCATCGGTGTCGCCGTCGGCGTCGTCGAACCCGACGAGTTCGACCGTCGCGCCCGCGGTCGCCGCCGCGGCCGCGCCGCCGCGCAGCGCCAGGCTAGAGCTGACCTTCGGCAGGAAGCCCCGGCAGTTGGGGCACTGCAGCCAGACGACGCCGTCGTCGTCCCCGTCGGCGGTGGGGACGACGGCCATGTCGTACTCCGTCTTGCAGACGGAACAGTACTGCGGGATGGTCATGATTCGCACCGGTTCCCGTCGGCCCGACCGGGGAGCCAGGCTGGGGTTACGGGAGGATCTTGCAGCAGATCTCGGCCTCGTCCTTCTGAGAGTACCGCATGCCGCACACCAGGCACTTGTAGTCGCCGTCGATGCGGCCCTCGGCTTCGGCCTTGGCCAGCAGCCGTTCGAACTTCACGAACGATTTGTCACGGACCAGCACACCAGCTTCTTCCCTGCGTCGCTGCACGGCATCCTCCTTGATCCCGGTGTTCGTTCGGCCGCGAACCACCGGTCCACAGCGCCTCATCGCAACACGCGGGGCATCCTATATCATCGGGGCGTCCGCGTCAACCACCGAGGGTGGGAAGAGTTCCGCGGCGGGAGCGTCGTCTCAGCCGGCCGCGTCGGCGGCGAACAGGTCGTCGCGGCCGTCGTCGACCGCGACGAGCGCGGGCAGGCGGAAGAGGTCGGCGAGCGTCACCGCGCCGAGGACGCCGGCGTCGGCGACGGCGTGCGCGAGCACGCCGGCGGTCGCCAGGGCGTCCTCGCCGGCGCGGTGGGGGTGGCGATGGGTGACGGAGAAGGAGCCGGCCAGGTCCTGCAGCCGCCAGCCGTCGTGGCTGGGCCACAGCTGCTGCGCCAGCTGCAGCGTGCAGAGCCCCGGCATCTCGGGCAGGTCGTGGCCCAGGCGCTCCAGCTCCCAGCGCAGGAAGTTCAGGTCGAAGCGGACGTCGTGGGCGACGAAGGCGTGGGCGCCGCGCAGCAGGTCCGCCACCACCGGCGCCACCTCCTCGAAGGGGGGCGCCTCGTGCAGCTGGTTGGGTTCGATGCCCGTGAGCTTGCGGATGCGCGGCGAAACGCGGCGCGTGTTGTGGACCAGGCTGCTGAACTGCTGCACCACCTGTCCGGACTCCCAGACCGCCAGCCCGACCTCGATGATGCAGTCCACCCCGATCAGGCTGCCGGTGGTCTCCAGATCGACCGCCACCAGCCGCGCGGCGTCGAGGTTCACGCCGAGGAAGGGGGCGTCCAGGGCGATCCAGCGGCCGTCGTGCGAGCGCGCGACGTCCGGCAGGCTCTCG
>JAURXS010000231.1 GCA_030654305.1 bacterium
ACGTGGTAGCGGCTGTTGGACAGCAGCTGCACTTCCGGCAGCGCGGTGTGCGGCGTGCCGATGACGCGCGACGGGTTGGCCCCGCCGATGGGGATCGTCGACGTTGCGGACATCTCGTCGGCCTGGGAATGGAACACCGACGCCTGCGGCACCCGCTCCTGCAGCAGCAGCATGGTCGCCCGGAAGGCCGGATCCGCCCCGAATCGCCTCTGCATCGGGCGGTCCAGGAGCAGGTAGGCGAAGGACAGCAGGCTCATGCCTTGGTGGTGCGCCATGAAGGAACGCACGACGGCGTGCGGCTGGCCGCGCGGGACGCGCGAGGCGGTGTAGTCGATCGCCTCGCGCAGTCCGTACCGGCCCTCCAGCCCCTCGCCGGCGAGCCGCTGCAGGTTCAGGCACGCCGCGACCGGCGCCACCATCAGCGCCAGGGCCGAGGCGTACGGGGCGACGACCAGATCCGAGGCCAGGCCGCGCTTGAGCCCCAGCCCGGGCACGCCGAACGCGCGGTACTGGTAGTTCAGGTGGGCGTCGATCGTGTTGTACCCGGATTCCGAGACGCCCCACGGCACGCCCCGCAGCTTCCCGTAGTCGATCTGCCGTTCGACCGCCGCCGCGTAGGTGCGGTCGAGCAGCGTGTTCTCGTACGTCGGCATCACCAGCAGCGGCATGAGGTACTCGAACATCGAGCCGCTCCACGAGAGCAGGACCGGCGCGCCGCCGGAGGCGCTGAGCAGGCGCCCCAGGGCGAACCAGGTCTCCTGCGGGAGCTGTTCCCGCGCGATGCCCACGAAGCTGGCCAACCGCGCTTCGGAGGCGAGCAGGTCGTAGTAGCTCTCGTCGCGGCGGCGCTGGGCGACGTTGTAGCCGACCGCCAGCACGTGGCGGCCCTCGTCGTAGAGGAAGCCGTAGTCCGCCTCGGCGAACTCGTCGGCGCGCTGCGCGAGATCCGCGATCGCCGCCATCCGCTCCCGGGCGGGGGCGCCGTCTGGGCCGGCCCGCGCCGCCAGTTCGCGCAGCGTCGGGATCGCCTCCGAATCCGGGGCGGCGACGGCCGGCAGCGAGGTCCAGGGCGCCAGGCGCGCGAGCTCGTCGACCGCCGCCGCGTAGGTGCGGTCGAGCAGCGTGTTCTCGTACGTCGGCATCACCAGCAGCGGCATGAGGTACTCGAACATCGAGCCGCTCCACGAGAGCAGGACCGGCGCGCCGCC
>JAURXS010000232.1 GCA_030654305.1 bacterium
ATCGAACGCCCCGCGCCCCGCGGCGGCCACCACCGGGAGGGTCATGACCTACGATTTCTTCGACTGCGAGGTCCGCGACGGCGTCGCGACCCTATCGCTGTTCGGTCCGTCCGCGCCCTCGCTGCAGGAACTCGGCGACGAGCTCGTCGACGCCCTGCTGCGCCTGCAGGAAGATCGCGCCGCCCGCGTGATCCTGCTGTCGGACGGCGGCGGGCCCTTCGACACCGCCATGGACCTACGCGCGGCCGCCGAGGCGCAGGCCGGCGATGCCGGCATGGGGACCGTGGCCGCCGACCTCGATACCATCCGTCGCGTCGTGACCCTGATGCAGGAACTCGGCAAGCCGATCGTCGCCGCGGTGGCGGGCGACGTGCGCGACAGCGGTTTCGGGCTGGTCATGGCCGCCGACGTGCGCCTGGCCGCCGCCACGGCCACCTTCACCACCCAGGACATGCGCCTGGGGCTGCTGCCCGACTGGGGCCTGACCTCGACACTGCCGCGCGCGATCGGCCCCAACCGCGCCCTGGACGTCCTGTGGTCGGGACGCACGCTGTCCGCCGACGAGGCGTCGCGCCTGGGCCTGCTGGACCGCGTCTTCACGCCCCAGGAATTCGAGCAGGAGGTCGAGGCCTACTGCCGCCGCCTGGCCGGCATCCCCCAGCCGGCGCTGCGCCTGAGCAAGCTGGCGGTGCAGCAGTCGAGCGAGTTCGACCTGACCACGATGCTGTCGCTGGAGTACGAGGCGCAGCAGCAGTGCTGGGACTCGCGCGAGACCACGGCCGGCCTGATGGCCGGCCTGGACGGCGACGATCCCGATTTCGGAATTCCCGGGAGCGAGGACGACGACTGACGTCGTAACGAACAGCGGCCCCTGCGGGCCGGAGGTGGGATCGTGGGACGGACCCTCATCGAGAAGATCATCGCCGCGCACTGCGATCAGCCGGTGTTCCCCGGCGCCACGGTGGACATGCGCGTGGACGTGCGCGCCGCCCGCGACTTCGGCGGCGCGAACGTGGTCAAGAACCTGCAGAAGGCCGGCCTGACGGTCGACGACCCGTCGCGGACCCTGTTCACCTTCGACTGCAACCCCGGCGGCTCGGACCAGGGCTACGCCGCGAACCAGCAGTTCTGCCGCACCTACTCCCGCGAGACGGGCGTGGGCCTGCGCGACATCACCCAGGGCATCGGCACCCACCTCGCCCTCGAGGAGGGGCTGGTCGGACCGGGCTCGACGTTCGTCAGCACCGACAGCCACGCCAACATCATGGGTGCGGTCGGCGCCTTCGGGCAGGGCATGGGCGACCAGGACATCGCCTACGCCTGGGCCGCGGGCAAGGTCTGGTTCAAGGTGCCGAAATCGGCGCTGGTCGTGCTGAAGGGCCGCCCCGGCCCCGACGCCACGGCCAAGGACATCGTCCTGAAGATGCTGCAGACGCTCGGCGCCGACGGGCTGCTGGGCTACGCCGCCGAGATCGTCGGCGAAGTCGTGCCCGGGCTGCCCCTGCCCGACCGCATCACCATCGCCAGCCTGGCCACCGAGATGGGCGGCATCATCGCCCTGTTCGAACCCAGCCCGGCGATCCTCGATTACTGCCGCCGCGCGGGCGGGCGCGACTTCCCGGCCCTCGCCGCGGACGCCGACGCGCACTACGACCTGACCGTCGAGGTGGACATCGAAGGCCTCGCGCCGATGATCGCGCGCCCCGGCCACCCCGAGGACACGGTGCCCGTCGCGACGGTCGCCGGCCGCAAGGTCGACTCGGTGTTCGTGGGCTCGTGTACCAACGGCCGGATCGAGGACCTGCGCGCGGCCGCGCAGGCGCTCGCGGGCCGCAAGGTCGCCCCGGGCGTGGTGCTGAAGGTCGTGCCGGCGACGCGCGCGGTCTGGCGGCAGGCCCTCGACGAGGGGCTGGTCCAGGTCTTCACCGAGGCCGGCGCCCTGATCGGCAATGCGGGCTGCGGCGGCTGCGCCGCCGGGCAGATCGGACAGAACGGCCCCGGCGAGGTCACCATCTCGACGGGCAACCGCAACTTCGCCGGCAAGCAGGGCAAGGGCGAGGTCTACCTGGCCAGCCCCGCGACCGCCGCGGCTTCGGCCGCGGCCGGCGTCATCTGCACGGCGTCGTCGCTCCCCGCCGAGCCGGTCCTGTTCGCGACGCCGGCGGTCGCGGCGAAGACCGCGCCGGCGGCTCCGGGCGCCGTCGGCGGCGGCAAGCCCACCGTGCTGACCGGCCGCGCCTGGGTCGTCGACGTCGACAACGTCGACACCGACATGATCTTCCACAACCGCTACCTGGCGATCACCGACCCGAAGCAGATGGGCCAGTACACGTTCGACAACCTCGAAGGCTGGAAGGACTTCGCGCGCAAGGCGCTGCCCGGCGACATCGTCGTCACCGGCGGCAACTTCGGCTGCGGGTCCTCGCGGCAGCAGGCCGTGGACTGCTTCGCGACGCTCGGCGTGCAGGCCCTGATCGCACGCAGCTACGGCGCGATCTACGAGCGCAACGCCATCAACGCGGGCCTGCCGGTGGTGGCGGCCGACGCGGTGAAGGCCGGCTTGAAGAGCGGGGACACGATCACCGTCGATCTGGGCAGCGGCCTGATCTCATGGGACGGCGGCGGCGTGCAGGGCGAACCCTTCAGCCAGGTGCAGATGGAGATCTACCAGCGGGGCGGGCTGCTGGGCGTCTGACGCCGCATCGCGCACCTGCAGGCACGCGAAGAGCCGCCTCCCCGTGGGGAGGCGGCTCTCGTTTGCGGACGAGTCGCGATTATCTGTAGAGCGCCTTCACCGTGCCCCAGCTGCCGTCCTGCGACGGCAGGGGGTTGCAGGGCGCGCCCGGGAAGACGCCGGACAGCGAGCCGTTGCAGTAGCCGTTGCCGTTCTTGTTGATCATGAACCCGTACGGCGGGTTCTCCGACGAGATGGGGACCGGAGCGAAGTCCGAGTAGAAATGGAACACGCCGGTGCCGGACTGGCCCGGCTCGCTCCCCGCCGCAGGCTCGAACTTGACGAGGATGCCCGGAACGTCGATGGACGGATCGCTGGCACAGCGCCACTCGTGCGAGTAGTGCGTGACACCTTCCTCGCTCGTGGTCGTCCCGACCGCCCCGTCGAAGACGAGGGCCTCCATCAGTTCCTGGCAGGTGCAGTTCGTCATGTCGTCGATCCACAGATCCCAGTGGCTCAAGCCGTGTGAGGTGTTCCAGCAGAACTCGAGCGTGTACCGCCAAGCCCCGAGCGCCGGATCGCCGGCGTTGGGCGCCGCGCCGATGCTGCCGGAGATGCAGTCGCACTGCGCGGCGACGCCGGCCGGCATCGCCGCGACGAGGCAGCACGCGGTCGCGCCGACGATGAACCGCAGGATCCTGTTCGTTTCCATGAGGTGACCTCGCTTCGATGCCGGACGTCCCAAGCGCCCACGCCAAGACCGATTCGATTGGCCTCATTCCATGAATAACATAATCATTATACATTTTGTCTGATTATAGAGCAATAATATTTTGACTATGTATCTGAAATGCGTGTGGGGGCGTCAGACGAGGGAATTCCGCAGCTCCGCCTTGAGGACCTTGCCCGACGAGTTCTTGGGCAGCGCCTCCACGGCGTGCAGCCGGCGGGGGATCTTGAAGGACGCCAGCTTCGATGCGCAGTGGCGCAGCAGGGACTGCTCGTCGAAGGCCGCGGGGTCGGCCGGCACGATCCAGGCCTCGATGGCCTCGCCGAGCAGCGCGTCCGGCACGCCGATCACGCAGGCCTCGACCACCTCGGGGCGCTGCAGCAGCGTCTCCTCGACTTCCTTCGAGCTGACCCGGTTCGCGCCCGCCTTGATCATGTTCTTCACCCGGTCGACGATGAAGATGAACCCGTCCCGATCGCGGAAGGCCAGGTCGCCGGTGTGCAGGCCATCGGGGAAGAGCACCTCGGCGGTCTCCTGCGGGGCGTTCCAGTAGCCGCGCATGATGTTCGGGCCGGCGGCCACGATCTCCCCCTGCTCGCCCTCGTCGCACTCGCTGCCGTCGGGACGCCGCACGGTCAGCGAGACGCCGGGGATGCCCCTCCCGATCGAGCCGAACTTCTCGCGCAGCCGCTCCGGCGGCACCCACGACAGCCGCGCGGAGGCCTCGGTCTGGCCGTACATGATGTAGACCGCGATCCGGTCGGGCAGGGCCCCGCGGATGCGCCGCACCAGGTCCGGGGCCATGGCGCCGCCGGCCTGCGTGATGTAGCGCAGGTCCGGGTGGGGGCGCTCGAGGAAGTCGGTCCGCGCGCAGAGGATCGCGTAGTGGCTGGGCACGCCGGAGAAGCCGGTGCAGCGCTCCCGCTCCAGGGTCTCGAGCACCTGCTGCGGGAAGGCGAAGCGGTTGTCGATGACCGTGCGGCCGCCGACGCGCACGTGGGTCAGCAGGAGCGAGTTGCCGAAGCTGTAGTGGAAGGGCAGCACGCAGCAGACGCTGTCGTCGGGGCCCAGCTTCAGGTAGGCCAGGATCTGCCCGGTGTTCGCCGCGAGGTTGCCGTGGGTCAGGGTGACGCCGCGCGGCGTGCCGGTCGAGCCACTGGTGTAGAGGATCGCCGCGAGGTCGTCGGGGCCGGCCTCGCCGGCGCCGTCGAGGGGCGCGAGGCCCGCCGCCTCGTCGGCGCGGTGCAGGTCGAGACCCGCGGGCAGCCGCCAGCTCGGGTTGGCGCGATCAACCACCGCGAAGCGCAAGTCGGGGCAGTCCTCGACGATCTCCGGCAGCGCGCGCGCCTCGCGGGCGCGCGTCCAGAGCGCGACCGCACCGGAATCGCGCAGCAGCGCCCGGTGGGTCTCTTCCTTGTTCGCGTGGTTGAGGGCCACGCAGCAGGCGCCGGCCTGCAGGATGCCGAAGAAGGCGGCCACGTACTCGGGGGAGTTCTCGACCAGCACGGCCACGCGGTCGCCGCGGCGCACGCCGCGCTCGCGCAGGAAGCGGGCGATGCGGCCGGCCTCGTCGGCGACAGCCGCGTAGGAGACGTGGCGCTCGCCGTGGGTGAGCGCCACGGCGTCCGGCAGGCGGGCCGCGGTCTCCAGCAGCATGCCGTGGACGGTCACGATCCTACCCCCGCTTGCGCGTGACGAAGCCGACGAGGTTGTCGATCGAGTCGAGGTTCTCCGGCACGAGCTCCTGGTCCTCGATCCCCAGGCCCAGGTCGCCCTCGAGGAAGGCGACGAGTTCCATCACGCCGACCGAGTCCATGATGCCGTTGTCCAGCAGCGACATCTGGTCGTCCTTGAGCGGGACGCCGTCGCCGAACAGGAAGTTCTCCACCACGAAACCGCGAATCTGCTGCCGCAATTCCATCCGTCGTCTCCCTCGCTGTGCCGGTTTTCAGGCGGCGGTCGCGCCGCCGCGCCAACTCACTTCTTCGGGACGCAGCGCGTCCTCGTGGACCCGTCGCGCGAATCCGGGCCCGAACTGCCGGGCCAGCAGCTGCAGGCTGAGCAGCCCGACGAACGCCATGTTGTCGCGCGAGCTGGTCAGCTTGCCGGCCTGCCACTTGCGCAGCAGGCCCGCGGTGCGCTGCGGGTCGATCAGCCCGGTTTCGAGCAGCGCCTCGGTGTCGAACGCGTCGCGCACGAGGTCGGCGCCCGGCCCCACGAAGAAGCTGGCGCTGTCCGGGGCCCGGTAGGGCTGCTTGGGCCGCTCGATGATGGCCGCAGGCAGCAGATCGGCCACCGCCAGCTTCAGTAAAGCCTTTTCCTTCAGGCTCGCCAGCTTGGCGCTGGCCGGCAGCGTGCCCGCCAGCTCGGCCAGGCGGTGGTCCAGGAACGGGAAGCGCCCCTCGACCGTGTTCCCCATCAGCATGCGGTCGCCCTGCGAGGAGAGCAGGTAGCCCGACATGAACAGGGTCATCTCCAGGTACTGCGCGCGGGCGACCGGTCCCCAGAGGCGGAACTCGGCGGGCAGCGAGGCGCCCAGGCGTTCCTCGCTGTCCCGGGCCACGGCAGCCTCCTGGATGTCGGCCGCCAGGAAGGCGCCGATCGGGCCGGTGTTGCGCCAGCGGGGCCGGTGCGAGAAGTACGGGTCGGTCGCCGCCTCCTCCAGGCCCGCCCCGTAGAACTGGGCCAGAAAACCCGGCGGCGACTGCTGGAGGTACGGGTAGAGCTTCGTCAGCAGCAGCGGGCGCCGGCGCGAGCGGGGGTCGCGCGCCCAGAAGGCGCGCACCTTGGCCTCGCGCAGGATGTTGTAGCCGCAGAAGACCTCGTCGGCCCCCTCGCCGGTGAGCACGACCTTGTAGTCCTGGGAGCGGACCAGGCCGGACAGCGCGTACAGCGGCGCCGGCGCGGTGCGCAGCAGCGGCGTCTCGCTCAGCCATACCACGCGCTCGAAGGCGCCGGCGATCTCGGCGTCGCCGACGCTGATCGACTCGTGGTCGGTGCCCAGGTGCGCGGCCATCATCGTCTGCCAGCGCGTCTCGTCGTAGGCCGCGTCCTTGAAGCCCACCGAGAAGGTCTTCATCCGCCGCTGCGTGGTGTGCTGGATGAGCGCCGCGGTCGCCGAGGAATCCAGACCGCCGGACAGGTAGGCGCCGACCGGCACGTCGGCCCGCAGGCGGATGACCGCCGCGTCGGCCAGCAGCTCGCGGATCCGGCGCGCCATGCCCGGCAGCTCGTCGCGGGCCACGAAGCGGTGGTCCTCGCGGGCGGGCAGGAACGTGGGGTGCCAGTAGCGGTGCGGGCGCAGTTCGGGGCGGGTGTTGCCGCCCTCGCCCAGTTCGAGGGTCGCCGTGTGGCCGGCCGGCAGCTGCCAGACCCCGCGGAAGGGCGTCGCCGGGGGGATGTTCACCCAGTAGGTGAAGACCTCGCTCAGGGCGCCCGGGTCCAGCAGCGGCGCCTCGGCGTCCCAGGCGCCGAGGGCCTTGATCTCCGAGGCGAACAGCAGGACGCCGTCGCGCATGGTCCAGAACAGGGGCCGGATGCCGAAACGGTCGCGGGCCAGCAGCAGCCGGCGCCGCTCGCCGTCCCAGAGCGCGAAGGCGAACTGGCCCACGAAGCGCTCGACGCAGGCGTCGCCCCAGCGACGGTAGGCTTCCAGGAGCACTTCGGTGTCCGAAGCGGTCCGGAAGACGTGCCCGTGCGCGCGCAGCTCCTCGCGCAGCTCGACGTAGTTGAAGATCTCGCCGTTGAAGGTCAGCCAGAGGCGGCCCGCGGCGTCGCCCATCGGCTGCTGGCCGGTCGCCAGGTCGATGATGCTCAGGCGGGCGTGGCCGAGCAGGACGCGGTCGTCGCGCCAGGCCCCGAACTCGTCGGGCCCGCGGTGGCGCATCACGCCGATCATCCGCTCGGTCGCGCCTTCCGGGACGTCGAGCCGCCCCTCCAGCGCCACTGCTCCGCAAATGCCGCACATGGTTCAGTCCTTCGGCCGGGATAGCCAGGCCTTGACCTGGGACACCGCTTCGACGGGGGTCGCGGCCAGGCTCCAGCACCCGTCGCCGCACTGGTCCAGGAACCGGCTGCCCGGGTCGAAGTCCAGCAGCACGACCCGCTTGCCGAAGCGCAGGGCCATGGCGACCTCGCTCAGGGTGCCGCCGTTGCCGCGGCAGGCGACGATCGCGTCGCTGCCCAGCACGTTGATGATGTTGCGCCCGGCGCCCATGCCGGTCGGGATGACGATGTCCAGGTGCTCGCTGGCCGCGGCCTGGTCGTCGTCGAACAGCACGCCCACGGTCAGGCCGCCGGCCTCGCGGGCGCCGCGGGCCGAGGCGTCCATCACCCCGGTCGGCCGGCCCCCGTTGAGCAGGACCCAGCCCTCGGCGGCGATCAGCCGGCCCAGTTCGCGGGCGTGCTCCAGCGTGGCGGGAGGCACGGTGCAGCCGCCCATGACTCCGACGACGGTCCTGCGCATGGACGTCCTTCCGTTCGCGAACCCCGGGCAGGATCGCAGAAGCGACCCCGACCCGCAAGGCGGGACTGCCGTCAAGGACCTAGGGCCCGGGCTTGCGGCGCGGCAGGCCGCGGGTGATCGCCTTCCCGCCGTAGCGGTCGGCGGCCCGGTCCATGATCTCGTCCAGGGTGCGGCTGCGCTCCGCGACGGGATCGGGGAACAGGCTGGGCGGCCTCGCCTCGCGGTCGACGAGGTTCTGGCCCGAGATGCCGATCAGGCGCAGGGGGCGGCCCCGCCGGTCCAGCTGCCCGTCGAACAGGCGGCGGCCGGCGTCGCGCAGCGCGTCGGTGCGGTCGGTGGGTTCGGGCAGGGTCTCGGCGCGGGTGACGGTCGTGAAGTCGGGGTAGCGGGCCTTGAGCTGCACCGTGCGCGCCAGCTTGTCGGCGCGGCGCAGCCGGCGGGCCACCTTGTGCACGAGCTGGTCGAGCACCTCCAGCAGCGCCTCGCGCTCGCCGATGTCCTCGGCGAAGGTCGTCTCGTGGCCGATGCTGCGGGCCTCGCGGTCGGTCGTCACCGGCCGGTCGTCGCGGCCGGACGCCAGTTCGCGCACGTGATGGGTGAACGCCGCGCCGAGGCGCGATTCCAGGCGGACCGGGTCGGCGAGCCTCAGGTCGCGCAGCGTCCGGATGCCCAGCGCCTCCAGGACGGCGGCGGACTTCTCCCCCACGCCCCACATCCGGCCCACCGGCAGCGGGTCCAGGAATTCCTGGATGCGCGCGGGGTCGACCACCACGAAGCCGTCCGGCTTCTCCAGGTCGCTGGCCAGCTTGGCCAGGAACTTGTTCGGCGCCACGCCCACCGACGCGACCAGGCCGATCTCGTCGAGGAGGCGCCGCTTCACGTGGCGCCCGATGGCGGGACCGTCGCCGAGCAGGCGCCGGCAGCCGCCGACGTCCAGGAAGGCCTCGTCCACCGAGAGCGGCTCGACCAGCGGGGTGATCTCGTGGAAGACGTCGAAGATCCAGCCCGAGACCTCGGCGTAGCGTTCCATGCGCCCGCGCAGGAAGACGCCGTCGGGGCAGAGCCGGACCGCGCGGGCGGCGCTCATCGCGCTGCGCACGCCGAAACGGCGCGCCTCGTAGCTGGCCGCCGACACCACGCCGCGGCCCTCGGGGGTGCCGCCGACGATCACCGGCTTGCCGCGCAGGCGCGGGTCGTCCAGCACCTCCACCGACGCGAAGAAGGCGTCCATGTCCACGTGCAGGATGGTGCGCTCGCTCATCACGGCTCCCGATCCCCCGGCCGGAAAAAGACGGACGGCGACCGCAGCCGCCGTCCGTCGCACAGCCGGTGACGGCTCACCCTACGAGGACTGCTCCACGCGGACCGTCGCGTCCTCGACGATCGCCTTGTAGAAGTAGCCGCTGCCGAAGTCCTTGTCGACCGAGAGCACGCCCTCGATCAGCACCGTGTCGCCGACCTTCGCCGAGACGCCGGAGGTGACCGTCAGGTCGGCGGTCTCGCCGTCGCCCGAACCGTCCTGCACGTGCAGCCAGTTGCGGCCCATGATGCCGGTCAGCGACTTGACGACCTTGCCGCGCACCTTGACGGTCTTGCCCGCCAGCTCGGTGCGGCGCGTGTTCACTTCGGCGACCTTCAGCCCGCCGGACGGCGTCGTCAGGCCGCTGAAATCGGCGTCGGCCTTGCCGACGGCCACGCCGCCGTGCGCCTTCTTGATCTCGGCCTGCATGTCGCCGGCGGGGGCCTCGCCCGGCGCGGCGAACGACGCCGCGAACCAGATCTCCGCGAAGTCGCGGTTCAGGCTGGCGGCGTGGAAGTTCTGCATGGCCATGGCGCCCAACAGTTCGACCTTCTGCCCGACCTGCATCGGGCCCTCGGGACCGGCCGCCCACAGCTCGCCGCCGGCCGTCTTGAGACGGACGTAGGTGTAGCCGCCGGAATTGAAGGTCTCCGCCACCTCGCCGCCGAGATTGCCGCCGGCGGCCATCCCGGCCGGGGCGGCGCCGCTCGGATTCTCCGTGGCCACGGCGGCGGCCTTCTGGTTCCAGGCGGCGGCCGAATCGCTCTTCTTTTCGTCGCAGCCGATCAGGGCCACGGACAACGCGATCGCGAGGATCGCCAGGGTCGTCGTCTTCAACAGGTGCCTCCGGGGGTTCGGGTCGCGCGACACGCCCCAAGGATAGGCGGAAGCGCGGGGATTTCAAGTCGGGACCGACAGTTGCCGGATTCGTGGCGCCCTTTAATGAATACTGGTATCATAATCATTCCACACAAACTCGCCATTCCCCGATCATGTCGGAGGATCATATGTACGATCCCTTGATGACCCAGCACATGCGTTCCGAACTGACGCGCTTGGGGATTTCAGAGTTGACCACCACCTCGGAGGTGGACGCTTTCCTGGCGCGACCGGGTTCCTCCCTGTTGTTCATCAATTCGGTCTGCGGTTGCGCCGCCGGCAGCGCCCGGCCCGGCCTGGGCCAGTTCCTGGCCGATCCCGCTCGTCCCGCCAATCTCGGGACGGTCTTCGCCGGCATGGATCTCGAGGCCACGTCCCGGGTCCGCACCCGCTACGACCAGTTGCCCCCGAGCAGCCCCTCGGTCCTGTTGCTGCAGGACGGCGTGGCCGTGCGGTACATCCACCGCACGGAGATCGAGGGTCGCGATGCGAACGCCTTCGCCGGTCTCCTGAGGCAGGCGTACGCCGAACTGCCGGGCTGACCTCGGCAACGACCATCCGGAGCCGGGACTGTGACAACTCACGGTCCCGGCTCTTTCGGCGATCGAGGCGGGAAATGACCTTGTCCCGGATCGGCGCGGCCTTTAGCATCCCTTCCCGTCCGTCCACGCCAACCGGGAGCCGCCCATGACACGCACCGTGCGCATCGGCAACGCCGGCGGGTACTGGGGCGACGACGTCCGCGCCCTGCGCCGCCAGCTCGAAGGCGGGCAGCTGGACTACGTCTCCCTGGACTACCTGGCCGAAGTCACCATGTCCATCCTGCAGCGCCAGCGCGCCAAGGATCCGGCGCTGGGATACGCGACGGACTTCGTCGACCAGATGCGCGACTGCCTGCCGTTGATGATGGAGAGCGGCGCGACGGTCATCACCAACGCCGGCGGCGTGAACCCCGAGGGGCTCGGCCGCAAGCTGGTGGAGATCGCGCGCGGGCTGGGCCTGCGCCTGAAGGTGGGCGTGGTCTCCGGCGACGACATCCTGGGCCGGCTGACGGAGCTGCGCGACGGCGGCGATCCCCTGGACAACATGGAGACGGGCGCCCCCCTGGCGCCGCACCTGTCCCGGGTGTCCGCCGCCAACGTCTACCTCGGCGCCGAGCCCGTCGTGCGGGCGCTGGAGATGGGCTGCCGCGTCGTGGTGACGGGCCGGGTGACCGACACCGGCATCACGCTGGCGCCGCTGATCCACGAGTTCGGCTGGGACGAGGACGATTGGGACCGCCTCGCCGCGGGCATCGTCGCCGGCCACGTCATCGAGTGCGGCACCCAGGCCACCGGCGGCAACCTCACCGACTGGCGCGACGTGCCCACCTACGACCGCATCGGCTACCCGATCGTCGAGGTGTCGGCCGACGGGTCCTTCGTCGTGACCAAGCACCGCCGCACCGGCGGGCTCGTCAGCGAGAAGACCGTGAAGGAGCAGCTCGTCTACGAGATGGGCGACCCGCGCTCCTACATCTCGCCCGACGTCATCGCCCGCTTCGACACCATCAGGCTGGAAGACCTCGGCCGCGACCGGGTGCGCGTCTCGGGCGTGCGCGGCGTGCCGCGGCCCGAGAACTTCAAGGTCTCGATGGCCTACCAGGACGGCTGGAAGGCCGTCGGCACCATCCTGGTCAGCGGGCCCGAGGCCACGGAGAAGGCGGAGACGCTCGCGCGCGCCTTCTGGAACCGCGTCGGCCACCGCTTCGCCGCGACGCACACCTCGGTCGTGGGCACCGGCTCGATCTGGCCGGAGTCGCTCGGACGCTGCGAGACCGACGAGGTGCTGCTGCGCCTGGGCGTCCGCGACCACGACCGCGCCAAGGTCCACGACTTCGGGATGGTGCTGCCGACGATGATCCTCTCGGGCCCCTCGGGCCTGGCGGTGACCGGCGGGCGGCCGAAACCGTCGGAGGTCGTGGCCTACTGGCCCGCCCTGATCCGCCGCAGCAGCGTCGCGGCCCGGGTGACGGCACTGGACACCGACGGCCCCGAGCGCGTCGACGTCATCGCCTTCGCGGACCCGGCCCCTCCCCGCCTCGGCACGGCGGTCGCGGCCGCCAAGGCGCCGCCCCCGCCCGCCGCCGGCGGCCGCACGCGTCGCGTGAAGCTGCGCGCGCTGGCCTACGCGCGCTCCGGCGACAAGGGCGACACCTGCAACATCGGCGTGCTGTGCCGCAGCCCCGAGCTGTACGCCTGGCTGCGCCGCGAACTGAAGCCGGCCGTGGTGCGGCGCTTCTTCAAGGGCATCGTGCTGGGCCGTGTCACGCGCCACGAGGCGCCCAACCTCCTGGCCCTGAACTTCCTGCTGGAGCGGACCCTGGGCGGCGGCGGCACCGTGTCGCTCATGCTGGACCCGCAGGGCAAGACGCTGTCGCAGGCCCTGCTGGAGATGGAGATGGACGTGCCGGCCAAGCTGTTGCCGCGGGAATGACGTCGTGAGCGACCTCCTCGTCGGCAGCCTCTTCGCCTACCCCCTCAAAGCCGCGCGCGCGGTACCCCTGACCGAGGCCGCGGCGCTGGCCCGCGGCCTGCGCCGCGACCGCCGCTGGCTGCTGGTCGCCCAGTCCGGCGAACCGGTCATGCTCAAATCCCACCCCCGGCTCGCCACCGTGGCGATCGGCCTCGACGGCGACGTCCTCACCGTTTCGGGAACCGACAGCCCGATATTGCGCGTCGACCAGCCTCCCGCGAGCGCGTCCCCCCTGCCGGTCACCGTCAAGCGCCGCACGCTAGCGGCCAGGGTCGCCGCGCCCGAGGCCAACCGCTACTTCAGCGATCTGCTGGGCGAGACGGTCTGGCTCGCACACCTGGTGGAAACTGCCACCGGTTCCGCCGCCGACGACCCCACGCTCAGCGATGGGCTGGCGGGATCGGCCCCCTACCTGATCTGCTGCGAGGCTTCGCTCGCCGACCTCAACCGGCGACTCGTCGCGAGCGGCGAATCCCCGGTCGGCATGGACCGCTTCCGAGCCAACCTGGTGATCCGCGGCGGCGAACCCTACGCCGAGGACGGGTGGCGGCGGCTGCGCGCGGGCGGCGCCGAATTCGAGATCCTGCGCCCGTGCCCGCGCTGCCCCAACACGACGGTCGACCCGCTGACCGGGGAGATCGGACCGGAACCCCTGCGCACGCTCGAGGAGTACCGCACGCGCGACGGCGGCGTGATGTTCGGCGTGTTCGCGCGCGTGGTGCGCGAGGGTGCGATCCGCCCCGGCGACAACGCGTTCGCGGTTGCGCGGACGTGAGCGCCTTGACGCTGTCGGGCCTCTGCGTCTACCCCCTGAAATCCGCGCGCGGCTGCGACCTGACTGAAGCGGAGGTACAGATGCGCGGCTTCAGCGGCGACCGCCGCTGGCAGCTCGTGGACCCCGACGGCCGTTTCGTGAGCCAGCGCTCGCACCCCCGCCTGGCGCGGCTCGATGCGCATCTCGACGGCGAGGTTCTGCGGTTGGGCGCGGACGGGTGCGGGGAGATCCGGGTGCCGCCACCGGACCCCGACGGACCCCGGACGCCGGTGGAGATCTGGCAGGACACCGTCGACGCCCTGCCCGCCGGCGCGGAGCCGAGCGCCTGGCTTTCGCGCTTCCTCGGCGAACCCGTGGGCCTGGTCTTCATGGATGCCGCCGCGCGCCGTCCCGCGCGGCTCGCGCCCGAGGTCGCGGTCAGTTTCGCCGACGGCTACCCCTACCTGCTGACCTGCGAGTCGTCGCTCGCCGATCTCAACACGAGGATCGTCGGCAGCGGCGGCGAAGCAGTCGGGATGGACCGCTTCCGCCCGAACCTCGTGGTCCGGGGCGGCGACGCTTTCGCCGAAGACCGGTGGCGCCGGTTGCGCATCGGCGCCGTCACGTTCGAGGTAATCAAGCCCTGCGCCCGCTGCGTCGTCACCACGACCGACCAGGCCACGGGCGAGCGCGGCCGCGAGCCCCTGCGCACGCTCGCCGCCTACCGGCGCCGCGGCGAGGGCGTCGACTTCGGCCTGAATCTCGTCGCCCGCGGCGAGGGGGTCCTGCGCCTCGGGGATGCGGTCACGATCCTGCCTTAAATCTTCAGGGAGGTCTTCGTCATGCGCTCTTTCCTGATCCTGATCGGATGTCTCGCCGTCGCCGCGACCCTGCGGGCCGAGACGCCGCCGACCGGCTCGTTCGCCTTCACGGTCGAGGCGACGGTGACCGGAACGCCGGCCGCGGCCTTCGACGCCGCCACCGGCGACATCTCCGGCTGGTGGGACCACACCATGTCGGACCGCCCCTCGCGCCTGGTCGTCGAGCCGAAGCCGGGCGGCGCCTTCCTCGAGGTCTTCGACGAGAGCGGCGACGGCGTCCGCCACGCGGTGGTGACCTACGCGCGCCGCGGCGAGATGCTGCGCTACGAAGGCCCCCTGGGCCTGGCCGGCCACGCGATCTCCATGGTCACGACCTGGACCTTCGCCGACGCCGGCGAGGGACGCACGCTGGTGCGGGTCGAGGTCCACGCCGCCGGCGAGGTCCTCGCGGGCTGGCCCGCCGTGGTCGAGCAGACCTGGCAGCATTTCCTGCTGAAGCGGTATGTGCCGTATGTGGAGGGCGGCTGCCGACCGCTGAAGTGACGGCGGGACGCACCGACGATGCACAGCTCCCAGGGACTGAGCGGGTGTTGTCAAATAGGCGGCGTCGACGTATCATCAAGGCATCACTTACCCCTGAGTCGCCGCCGGGAATTGCTGTTCCCGGGCGATGTCTCCTTTCACGAACACGAGGGAGGACGGGGATGAGAGGACTGCCGAGGAACCTGTTCGTATCCCTGGCGCTGTGCCTGGCGGCCGCGACGGCCGGCGCCCAGGTGACCGTCGCCACGGACGGCCTGCAGTACGCGCAGGGCGACACCGTCCGGATCACCATCCACAACGCCGGCCCGAGCCACGTGTACTTCTACTCCTTCCCCGCCTACACCCTCTACAACCAGGACACGCAGCAGTGCTACTACGGGTGCCTGGGGCTGCCCGAATTCTGGCAGTTCGCGATCGGCAGCACCCTGACCTACCAGCGCGACACCGGCGCCCATCCCGACGCGCCCGGCCGTTACGGCGTGACCCTGGCCTGCGACACGATCAACCCCGGCTCGATCCTCGCCTGCCACTACGACCTGACCCCCGCCCTGGCCGCCGAAGGCGCGGCCTGGGGAGCTGTGAAGGCGCTGTACCGATGAAGCTGCCGCACCGGGACGCGGAACGGGAGCCGGCGGCGGCTCCCGTTCCCATTCTCTCCAGCTACGAAACCGCGCCTCAGCCCGCCCGTTTCCTCTCGTACTGCCGCAGCAGGTCCGCGAACAGTTCCGGGATCATCGCCATGCGCTCGGGCGTCTCGACGTAGGCCACGCGCATCTGGGTGCGGCCCGGGTTTGGCTCCCCCGCGGGCACGCTGTAGAAACCGGCCATCGGGGCGGTCAGCACCGTGAGCGCCCGGCCGCCGACGTCGACCTTCCCCTCGGACGCGCACCACAGGACGAAGTCCAGGGCGTC
>JAURXS010000233.1 GCA_030654305.1 bacterium
TGGATGTGGTATTGGTAGGCGCGCGGCAGGAATTCCAGGCGCACGAGCCCTTCGTCGCCGGCGACTGCCAGCAAGGGATCCAGGACGGTCCGCAACAAGGCGTAACGCAGCATGGTCCACCCGCCGTCGGTGATCCCGGCCGCGGCTCGGGACCGCGGCCGGCGTCGGCGCGGATCATAGCAGACCCGCGACCGGCGGGGAAGGGGTCGCCGCTTGAAACTGCTGTCCTGGCACGACGTTGGCACCCATCCCGCCTGGCGGTCCGGCGACGTGGCCGACCTGCGGCCGGCGGCGGCCCATCGCGCCGGCCACCCGCGCGGGGCGGTGTCGTTGCCGGTCGCGGCCGCGGCCCGGCCCGACGGGACGGACCTCGCCGCGGACTTCGCCGCCGCGTTGCCCGCCGCGCTGTTGCCCCCACGCCACCTGCCGCTGCTGCTGGTCGGCGACGAGCCCGGTCTCGTCGCCGCGGCGGTGCGCTGGCTGCACGATCGCGGCCGCGAGCAGGTCGACGGGGCGGTGCTGCACGGACGGGACGCGCCGCCGGGCGAGTGGGAAGTCGGAGCGGGCGAGCGCGTCCTCTGGCGACCGAACGCCTTCCTGGCCGCCCACGCCGACCTGCTGCCCGGACCCGACGCGGGGCCGGCGATCGATTTCGGCTGCGGCGGCGGCCGCGAAGCGGTGTGGCTCGCGGGGCGGGGCCACGAGGTGACGGCCGTGGATCATCTGCCGGACGCGCTCGCCCTCTGCGAGCGGCTCGCCCATGGACGGGGCATCGCGGTGCGCACGCTGTGCCGGGACCTGACCGCCGCCGGCGCCGCGCCCGCCGGGCCGTGGGCGCTGGCGCTCGCGCTGCGCTTCCTGCACCGCCCCCTGCTGACGTCGCTGCCGGAGCTGCTGGCGCCCGGGGGCGTGGCGGTGGTGCGGACCTTCCGCTTCGCGCCCGACGCCGCGCGGCTGCCGAACCGGCGCTATTGCCTGGAGGCGGGGGAGCTCCTCGAGCTCTTCCCCGCCTCCCGGTTCGACATCCTGGCGCATGTGGAGGACCGCGACCCAGACGGCCGGCCCGCGGCGGGCGTGGTCGCCCGCCTGCGGGTCACTCGAGGTAGCTGACGTAGGCCGGGTTGTACATGGCGTCCTTCATGGCCTGCAGCAGGTCGTCGGGACGCGGCTTCAGCGCGAGGCCCTCGTCGTAGGCGACCTCGGCGACCGCGGCCGCGATGTGCGCCGACACCTTGCGGATCTGCTGCAGCGGCGGGTACAGGCAGCCGGTGGCCAGGTCGGCCTCGGTCACCTGCTCGGCCAGCGCGTGGGCCGCCCGCGAGAACATCTCGTCGGTGATCCGCGTCGCCTCGCAGACGATCGCGCCCAGGCCGACGCCGGGGAAGATGTAGGCGTTGTTGCCCTGGCCCGACACGTGGCGCTTGCCGTTCAGCTCCACCGGGTCGAAGGGGCTGCCGCTGGCGAACAGGGCGCGCCCTTCCGTCCATCCGTAGCACTGCTCGGCCGTGCACTCGGCCTTCGAGGTCGGGTTGGACAGCGCGAAGATCACCGGCCGCTTGTTGATGCGGGCCATCGCCTCGACCAGCGGCTTGGTGAAGGTCTGCGGCGTGCCCGAGACGCCGATCAGGCAGGTGGGCTCCAGCTTGTCCACGGCCTCGGCGAGGCTGCCGATGAACGGGTGGTCGTGGGCGAAGGGCTTCTTGTGCTCCGCCAGGTCGGTGCGCGTCTTGCACACCAGGCCGGTGGAGTCCACGTACCAGATCCGCTCCATCGCCGCCTGGCGTGCCATGCCGTCGGCGACCATCGCCGAGACGATCAGCTCGCCGATGCCGATGCCGGCCTCGCCCGCGCCGAAGAACAGGATCTTCTGCTGCGACAGCGGCACGCCGGTGACCCGCACCGACGAAAACAGGCCGGCCAGGGCCACCGAGGCCGTGCCCTGGATGTCGTCGTTGAAGCTGCAGACGCGGTCGCGGTACTTGGCGAGCAGGCGGAATGCGTTGCGGTTGGCGAAGTCCTCGAACTGGATGATCGCCTTGGGGTAGACCTTCTGCACGGCGACCACGAACTCCTCGATGAACTCGTCGTAGGCGGGGCCGCGCAGGCGCTTGTGGGGCATGCCGATGTACAGGGGGTCGTTGAGCAGGGTCTCGCGGTCGGTGCCCACGTCCAGCGTGATGGGGAGCGTGTGCTCCGGGTGCACGCCCGCGCAGGCCGTGTAGAGCGTCAGCTTGCCGACCGGGATGCCCATGCCGTTGGCGCCCTGGTCGCCCAGGCCGAGGATGCGTTCGCCGTCGGTGACGACGATGATGCGCACGTCCTCCTCGGGCCAGTTCCAGATGATGTCCTCGATGCGGCCGCGGTCCTCGGCCGTGATGAACAGGCCGCGCGGCTTGCGGAAGATGTGGCCGTACTCGACGCAGGCCTGGCCGACGGTCGGCGTGTAGACGATGGGCATCATCTCGTCGAGGTTGTTCAGGATCACCTGGAAGAACAGGGCCTCGTTGCGCGACTGCAGGCCGATCAGGAAGATGTACTTGGCCAGGTCCGTCGGCTGCTTGCGGAAGTTCTCCAGGACCCGTTCGACCTGGTCCGCGATGGTGTGGACCCGCGGCGGCAGCAGGCCGCGCAGGCCGAGCGCGTCGCGCTCCTTGTCGGTGAAGGCGGAGCCCTTGTTCAGGGCGGGGTCATGCAGCAGTTCCATGCGCGTGGGGAAACCGGAGGCGTGGGAGTGCTTCTTGCGGAACATGGCCCCTGTCCTTAGCTGAGGGTGGACACGCTGTTAAGCAATTCACATCGATGTTAGACCGCGACCAGCGGAATCTCAAGGAAATGCGCCGAGATTTTCCGCCGACTCCCGCCGCGGCGCCGGCAGGCCCGGATTGCAGATCCCCGGCGGGGGGGCTATCATCCGGCCGTCCCACCCCCCGACCACCGAGGTGATCCGCGTGCAGATCGGCATCCTGGGCTTCAAGTTCACCGGCAAGACCACCCTGTTCAACGCCGTCACCGGCGCCTCCCTGCCCACCGGCCAGGGGGGTGTGGAGCCCCACCTCGCCGTCGGCAGGATCCCCGACCCGCGCCTCGAGAAACTGACCGCCATGTTCAATCCGAAGCGCGAAGTCCACGCCACGGTGGAATGGGTCGACGTGCCCGGCTTCGAGCCCTCGGGCGCCGCCGGTCCGGGCGAGGGCACGCGGTTCCTGGAGCACGCGCGGCGGGTCGACGCCCTGGCGCAGGTCGTGCGCTGCTTCGACAACGACATCGAGACGCCGGACCCCCGGTCGGAGATCGAGTCGCTGGCCCTGGAACTGGTCCTGGCCGACCTGCAGGTCGTCGAGAACCGGATCGACAAGCTGGCCAAGGAGAAGCAGCGCAAGGGCAAGAACGACCAGCCGCTGGAGCCGCCGCTGATGGAGCGCTTCCAGGCGACGCTGAGCGACGGCAAGCCCCTGCGCGATCTCGAACTGAACGCCGACGAGCGCAAGCTGACCAGCGGCTTCTCCCTGCTCACGCTCAAGCCGCTGATCCTGGTGCTGAACGGCGACGAGGGCGGCGTGCCGCAGGACGTGCTCGCGGCCGCGTCGGCGACCGGGGCGGAGGTCGTCGACCTCTGCGCCAAGGTCGAGGCCGAACTGGCCGAGCTGTCGCCGCAGGAGCGCAGCGAGTTCCTCGCCGACCTGGGCATCGCCGAGCCCGCCGCCCACCGCATGGTGCGCTCGGCCTACCGCGCCCTGGGCCTGCACAGCTTCTTCACCGTGGGCGAGGACGAGTGCCGCGCGTGGACGCTGCGTCGCGGCGCGCTGGCGCCGGAGGCGGCGGGCGTGATCCACTCCGACCTCGAGCGCGGTTTCATCCGCGCCGAGACCGTCGCCTACGAGGACCTCATCGCCGCCGGCGGCCTGGCCGAAGCCAAGAAGCTGAACAAGCTCCGCCTGGAGGGGAAGTCCTACGAGGTCCGCGACGGCGACGTGCTGAACATCCGCTTCAGCGTGTGACGCGGGGAGATCGATGATCCGCTCCGTCACCGGGAACCGCTGGGGACGGCTCGCGGCCGCGGCCGTGGCGCTGGTCGTGACCGCGGCGTGGTTCGCGGCGTGGCGCGACCTCGACCGCACCCCCCTGTCCCGCGTCCCGGTGCTCGACGAGGCGCACTACCTGCGCGAGGGGGCCGCCATCGCCGCTGGGCGCCTGGTTCCGGAGCGGCCGGCGGTCATGTCCCCCCTCTACCCCTACCTCGTGGCGGCGACCGGCGGCGGGCGCGTTCTGGACGCCCACCGCGTGCGGACCGGACCGCCGCCCTGGGGCCTGCGCGCGGCCCAGTTCGCGATGTGGTTGGGGACGGGCTGGCTGCTGCTGCGCGAGGGCCGGCGCCTGTTGCCGCCGGGGGTGTGCTGGCTCCCGGCGCTGCTGTGGCTGCTCTACCGGCCGGGGGCGGTGCTGGCCGGATCCGCCCTGATGGAGGTGCCGTTGACCTTCCTGGCCACGCTCGGCATGTCGCTCGCGATCGCGACGGGCGGGGCCGGCGCCGGTGCCCGCGGGTCCCGCCGCAGGTCCGCCGCGGCGGGCGTTTGCCTCGGGCTCGCCGCGTTGCTGCGCGGCACCGCCCTGCTGCTGCTCGTGCCGGCGCTGACGACGTGCGGGCGCGACGATCGTCGCGGCCGGCAGGCGGCGATCCTCGCCGCGGCGCTGCTGGCGATGTCGCCCTTCGTGCTGTCCAACTCCGCGCGGCTGGGCCGTCCGGCCGGGCCGAGCCTCAACGCCGGCATCAACCTCTACATCGGCAACGGCGGCGAGGCCAACGGGATGTACCAGTCCTTCCGGGGGCTGGACGTCGGGGAGGACCCGTCGGGGCGCCGCTTCCTGTCCGAGCGTCTCGGACGGGAACTGGCCGACGAGGGGGCCGCCGACCGCGCCTGGGCCGCCGAGGCGTGGCGCGCCGTGAAGGAGCGGCCCCTGCACGCGGCCGGACTGTGGCTGCGCAAGCTGCGCCTGCACCTGGTGGCGGCCGAGATCCCGCAGATTTCGCCCGATGTCGCCTGGGCGCGCGAGGCGCCCGTCCTGCGCCTGTTCTGGGTGCCCTACGGGCTGCTCGCGGCGGGCGGGCTGGCGGGCGCCGCCCTGGCGCTGCGCCGCGACCCGCGGCTGCGGCCGTGGGCGCTGGGCCTGCTGCTGATCGTCGTCGCGCAGAGCCCGTTCTTCGTCGTCTCGCGCTACCGGCTGGTGCTCGTGCCGGGCTTGGCCCTGCTGACCGGGGCCGCCGTCGCCTCCCTGCTGCGGCTCCGAGGGCGCTCCCTGGCCGCCGCCGGCGCCGTGGCCGTCGCGGTCGCGCTGGCGGTGCAGCCCTGGGGCCTGGGCGATGGGCTCGCGCGACTGGCCGCCGCCGGCGATCTGAACGAAGCTGTCCGCTGGTCGCGCCTCGCCGAGGCGAGCTGGGCTACCGCGGGGGAAGACGGCCCGGCCGGGCAGCAGGAGCGCCGCGCCGAGGACCTGTACCGCGCCGCGCTCACGCGCGATCCCGCCCACCCCGAGGCGTGGCGCGGCCTGGCCGCGTCGCTCTTACGGTCCGGCCGCGACGCGGAGGCCCTGGCCTGCCTGCGCGAGGGGATGGCGCGCGCCGCGCTGGCCGAGGACGTCCGCCGCGATTTCGCCGCGCTGGCCGTGCGCCAGGGCGACGCGGCGGCCGCGTTGCCCGTGCTGCTGGACCTGCTGCGCGGGGCGCCCGCGGATCCCGACCTGCTGCACCAGGCCGTCATCGCCTCGTCGCGGACCGGTCGCGCCGACGAGGCCGAGGCGCTCGCCGGCCGCCTGACGGAGGTCGCGCCCGATGATCCCCGCGGCTGGCTGGATCTGGGCGTGGTCCTGGCCCGTGCGCATCGCTACCCGGAGGCGCGAGCGATCTTCGATGCGGGCCGGCGCCGACTGCCCG